>CAYYOX010000041.1:6303-11013 GCA_964473065.1 uncultured Planctomycetaceae bacterium
CGGCGGCGGATTAGTAGGCGTAGGATGTCGCGGCGGCGGACGATGCCTAGGTATTGGTCGTCCGGCTCGCGGGCAATCACGACGATGCAATCGTCCTTGCTGCTGGAGAAGATGGCACTTGCCTGGGCGAGGGGTTCGTCGGGGAAAAGCGTTCTCCCGGCCGGCGTGGTCATGTCGGTGGCACGTACCAGCGAGCCGAGCGAGCGATCGAACAGGGCGCCGCTCAGTTCGCGATAGCGGATCACGCCGGCCAGTATGCCGGCCCGGTCGACGACCGGAAACGTGTTGTCGCGACTGTGTTCGATGTGGGTGATTGTCTCGTCAAAGGTGGCCGACAGGGGCAGGCCGGAAATGTTGCGACGCATCATGTCGCCGATGGTCAAGTCGTCCGCCATCCGATGGCCCCAGGGATCGATCCCCAAGGCCAGCAGCAGCCGATTCAGAACGGTTCGCATCTGCTCCCAGACGCCGATCGAGCTGTGATGGATGGCATGGGCGACGGGGACTTCTCCCGCACGGAGCACGGCCTGGCGAATCAGCAACGGCCCGGCAATCTCGAAAACGACGACCGTACCCAGGATGATGGCCTGGACATTAAGGCAGACGCCGTGCAAGGTTCCTTCCATGGCGGCCGTTCGATCCACAGCAATCACCGACAGGGCAATCGCGGCGCCGGCCTGGGCCAACAGCGTGGCGCCGAGCCATCGCCCGACGACCGGCTCTTCGTGTCCACCCCGCATACCCAGGCGGATTCCAAAATACTTGCCACACGAACGCAAGACCAAGTATCCCGCGCCGATCCAACCGACCTTCCACAGCAGGTCGATCTCGAGTTGGGCCCCATGCACAACAAAAAAGATCACGCATAACAGTCCGGTGAGTCGATCCAGTTCGGCCATCACGCGTCGGGTTTGGTCCGAGCTGTTGGCCACCGTGGCGCCCATGGCCAGGAACGTCAGCAGATAGGGCATTTCGGCGCCCAGGCAGATCCCCAAGACCAGCGTAATGATGCCGACCAGCAAGATCAAACGACGCGATTCGGCGACCAGGGGATAACTAGCACTGACGATCAACCCGGCAACAAAACCCAAGGCCAGCGAACCGAACAAGTCTTGGGCCAGGTAGCCCAGTTCCCTCGGCAGCGATTCCTTCAACTGTCCGTGCCCGAGCAGCACGGCGGCGAAGACGATCTCGAACGCGAGGATCGCAACCAGATTGTTCACCGCCACCAGGGCCTGGGTGTACTCGGTGACCGTGCCTTCCGATTCGGTCTCCTTGAGCATCAGGATGGTGGTGGCCGGCGCGGTGGCCAAGGCCAAGGCGCCCAGCAACAGGGCCCCGTCGGCACGAATACCCCCGGTCATCAGCCCAATGCCGATCAGGCCCACGCTCACCAGGACAAACGTCAGACCCAACTCACCCAGCGACAAGCGCAGCACGCGGTACAGAATACGGCGTGCCCTGGTCAACGGGAAATGACAGCCCAGGTTGAACAGCACCAGGGCGATCGCCAACTTGACCAGCGGTTCGGCCTGCTCGACGTGCTGTTTGGGAATCCACGGACCAAGCAAAACGCCGATCAGCAAATAGGAGGTGACCTTCGGCAGGCGCAAGATGTCACCGAGGGCGCCCGCCAAAAGCGCCGCCGTGATCAACAGCCCGAGCGTCATCGCGACGTCGGTCAACAGTTCCTTAGGAAGTTCTTGTAAGAATAGCCAATCCATCGAACGGTTCCTTTGCGACCGTTCGCCTATTTGGCCATGGAACGGACCGTGAGTCAAGTTCGTTTTTTCGGGAATTCAACCACCCGGACAAGAGGCGACCGTTTCGAGGCGCGTCTCGGGCAACGAACGAGAAGAGAATCCGGAAACCCCGGCCGCGGCGAATCCTTCTGGCGGGAGGCGAAAAATGCCTGATTGGGGAGTGAAAAAAGTTGCGGTCGCGGGCGCGCTTGCGGCCGAGGGAGGGGCCTTCACGCCCGATGCTCTTCTACCTTTCCCTCGTTAGGCTCGGGGTTTCCGGAATGCTCGTTCGTGTGACGGCAGACTTTTCGTCCGGCGTCCGGTTCGTTCCGTCTTCTTTTGATACGATGATCAGCTTGTGTTGGTTCGCGAAATCGATCAAATCTGGCTCGTCCAGTACGATCGTTTTTCGGGCCTCGACGGCCAGGACTCGACCGCCCGCCTCGACCAAGGTTTGCAGCGTGCGGCGTCCGATCGTCGGCACGTCGAACCGCATATCCTGCTGCGGTTTGGCCACCTTCACCACAGTAAACCCGCCCGCCCTACACAGTTTCCCGGCCCGGCGGATACACTCGTCGGTCCCCTCAATGGCTTCCAGGGCCATGACGGCTTGGTCCTTCACGGCCACGGTTTGCCCGATGTCGAGCCGCCCCAATTCCTTGGCCATGGCCCAGCCGAACTCGATGTCCTTCTGCTGTCGCGGCGAAGGACCGCGACGCGTGAGTTGGCCTTGGCGGATCAGCAACTCCGGCGCGTAATCGGTGGCCGGGGCGAAACGGATCCCCTCGGAGGCAAACTCGTCGACGATCGCGCTGAGCAGCGTATCGTCTTTGAGATCCTTGCGCCGGGTCAGGAAATGCGGCACGAACATGCGAATCGTCCGCCAGTCGGGCAGGTGCCGGATCCAACCGCCCGGCTGAAACAGGCCAACCTTGTTGTACTTGCCGGCCATGGTGGCCTCGGTGATCCCGTGGCGTTTGAAATAACGAATGGCCGCCCCGAACTTGGCCACGCCGCTGAGTTGGAAACCGTCGCACAGCTCGGCCAACTTCGGATCGGCATGACCGATCACGCCCAGGCAATAGACCTCGCACCCTTGCTGCCGCAGTGCCTTGGCCACGCGCAAGGGAAAATCACCCCAACCGGCGATCAGGCCCACACGGCGTCGTCGATCTTCGGGCGAATTGACCGAACCCGGCGCTTGGGTATGACCATTGTCGATTCGCGTTGTTTTGTCAGATGTATCGGCCACGGTGATTCTTGCACGGCTAAGTGGTTCAGGCGGCGGCGCGATCATCCGATTCGTCGCCGGCCGCTTCGACCAACTTGTCGACCACGGCTTGGAGCGTCTTCATTTGGCGTCGCATCTCGGGCAGCTTGCTGAGCACGGCCTGTTTGATCTTCTGTTCTCGTTCGGGTGTGGCGGGGATCCCGATCATTCGGGCGGCGTCGGGCACGTCGTTCGTGATGCCGGCCATGGCGCCCAGCACCGCGCCGCGGCCGATATGTACGTGATCGCGAACGCCGACCTGCCCGGCCATTACCACGTAGTCGCCGGTCGTCGTGCTGCCGGCAATCCCGACCTGTGAGCAGATCATGTTGTGGCGTCCGAGGCGGCAATTGTGGGCGACCATCACCTGGTCGTCGATCTTGGTCCCCTCGCCGATCATGGTCGGGCCGTAGGTGCCGCGGTCGATCGTCGAACTGGCGCCGACTTCCACGTCAGCTCCCAACACCACGTTACCCAGTTGGGCCGAGAGTTCGTGCCGCCCGTCGACCAGATCGTATCCGAATCCAAAAGCCCCCAGGACGGCCCCGCCGTGGAGGATACATCGGGGACCGACGACCGTGTCCTCATACAGGACGACGTTGGGGAAGATGGTCACGTTTTCGCCGATCCGACAGCCGGCCATAATATGTACGCCCGAGTAGATCGTCGAGCCGGCGCCGATCACCACGTCGCGATCGACGGTCGAACCGGGATAGACGTCGACGTTATCGCCCAGCTTGGCTTCGGGACTCACCACGGCCAAGGGACTGACGCCCATCGGCTTGCGTTGCCTCGGAGGCCGGAAATGGGTCACGATGGTTGCAAAGGCCTGATGCACGTCGTTGACCTGGATGACCGGCAGCTTATCCGGTTCGAACGATCTCGGCGCCAGCACGGCCGCCGCCGGGCAGTCGGCCAGATTTTGATTTCTTTCATCCCCGTCGACCAGTGTGATTTCGCCAGGCCGAACGTCGCTCAGTGTAGCTGCGCCGTTGACAACCAGCGTCTCATCTCCGACTAATCGCCCTTCGACCAGTTCCGCCAGTTCCGCGAGAGTGGCTTGCATAGTTTGGATTCCTTTGAAGCGGCACAATCCGTGCCCCCCCCTGCGAGAAGGGGGCGAGAATAGAAGCACCGCAATTTAGCGAAAGACGACCGACCGTACAATAGCAGTCGCCAAGCGAGAGAGATAGCTGTGGAACGGCTGATCAACGAACTGATCGAGCACAACAAGCATTTCTCGATGATGGCCTACCCCAACCGAACCCATTTGCTCAACGAGGACGGCGCCGAGCGTCACTATTACGAGCTACTGACCCGGTACCTACGGCAGAACATGCCGCCGGGGCCGAAGAGCAGGGGCATTGCAAAGCCGCAAGCGGTTGTGTTATTGATTCAATCTCCCCTCTCCCTTTGGGAGAGGGGACCCGTTATTGGCTTAGCACGCTGATCTCGTCGAAGAAGGCTTCGTCGTTGTTCCAGTGACTCTTGGGCCCGCCGGCCGATACTTTGACCACGATGCCCACGGTCTGCCCCGCATGGTCCGAGAGGTCGTACTCGAAGGTCTGCCAGTTTGCGGCCGACGGTTTCGCTCCGGCGTCGATCGTCTGCTCTTCGAGCCATTGGACTTCTTCCCCGCGATGAATGCCGGCCTGAAAGACGAAGTCGCTCTTGCCCGGGTTTTCGTAAGGATCGCCC
>CAYYOX010000041.1:11023-19839 GCA_964473065.1 uncultured Planctomycetaceae bacterium
TCCGCAGAACCAAACAAGGGGTGACGGGGTCGCGGGGGCAGACGCCCAAAACGCCCGTCTTGCCCGGGTTGGGGTTGCCCGGGTGACCGCCTTGGGCCTTGGGGCGGTCGATCCACAGCGGATGCGTCTTGTCGTGCGGGTCGATGATCCGTACCCGCTGCATGTCCTTCTCGGAGGAGAAATCGTTGGCCGGTTGAGGATCGGTCTGCATTTTTGCGAACAGGTCGCCCAGATCGCGCCACATCATCCTTCCCCGTTCTGCCAAAGGCGGCAGCGGTTCGTGCTTGAAACCGCCGGGCCGGTCTTGATACCAGTAGTGGACGGTGGCGTAGTCGACCCAGCCGTGATCTCCCTCGGCGGGCCGACCGGCCGGTTCGAATTCCCAATTGATCTTCCATCGCAGGGATTGCTCGAATCGGATCGGCATGTGGTCGTGGAAGCGGAACGTCGAGAGCAAGTTCATGGCGCCGTATTCCACCAGCGGGGCGCCCGATCGGACGCCGATAAACCGGCTTGGCCAGCCCCAACCGAAGTTGAACGAGCATTCGGATCCCAAGTTATCGATCACCCGCTCCCGGCCGTCGATATCGATTTCGTTGTTGCCTTCCATGACGAATTGATACTGTCGGAACTTCGGGTCGTCGGTCACGATGCTGAACTGCCGGCCGATCACGTGGCCCGTGCCCTGAAGGTCGAGGAACGTCTCGTTGGTACTGCCGTCAAGTTTCACGAGTCGCCGTTGGAAGGTTGCATGAAAGTAGCCCAGGTCGTCGTCCCACTCGGGCAGCGTTTCCCACTCGACGAAGCTGTAGTCGAGCGTATCGTGCGGCGTATCGTTGCGCAGGAAGACTTGGGCCCGTTTCTTAAACGGCATGGGAATGAAGCAACTGTAACACTTCGGCGCATACTCGATCAGGTTCGACGAGAAGAAGGATGCTTTGCCGTTGCATCCGTCGCCGAAGAAATCGGCCACCGGACACACAACGGCCGGTTCCTTGGCGTCGTCAAAATAGATTTCCAGCACCACGCCGCGGGAAAGCAACGGCTTGGGGAAGTGCTCGCCAACGTAGAGTTGCCGAATAACGCCCGGCCCTTTCAGATCGGCTACGGTGATTCGGCGGTGCGCATCGAGCGATTCGAGTTCTTTGTAGCGATCATACTTCCATCCCCCGTTGGAGAAGCCGACCCGCGTGCCCCGTTTGATCTTCGCCAAGTCATCCGCCGCAAAGGACGCTGTCGTGCCAACCACCAAGGCAAGGACCATTGCCGTTTTCATCGTAAGGCTCCTGTTCATCTGCTTCATGTGAGACTTCTTCGGATATGCCATCTCAACGATCCTACCAGAATCCCACCGCGATGCCAACATTCGCGAAAAAGGGGACATTCTACTTTTATGAAAAAGTAGAATGTCCCCTTTTTCTCTTCCACTTGACAAACCGCGTTATATCTGGGCTATTGATGGTTGCTGCTATGGCGAATCGGAACTGCACGGTTGCGAATTATGAACGACTTAGCCCGTGGACTCTTTATCACCGGCACCGATACCGAGGTGGGCAAGACCTATGTGGCGGCCCTGATCGCCCGGGATCTGGTGGGGGCCGGGCATCGAGTCGGCGTCTATAAACCAGTGGCTAGCGGGTGTCGACTTGAAGCAGAGCAACTGGTGGCCGACGATGCGGTGGCTCTTTGGGAAGCGGCCGGGCGACCCGACGATTTGGACCGCGTTTGTCCGCAACGCTTCCTTGCCCCGCTAGCCCCGCATCTGGCGGCCAAGGAAGAGGGCAAAACGCTTGACATTCAATTGATGGTCGACGGGCTCGACTACTGGACCGAGCGATCCGACATTGTCGTGGTCGAAGGGGTCGGCGGACTAATGTCGCCGTTGAGTGAGGATGCCTACGTGGCCGATCTGGCCGAGGAGTTCAGTTTCCCGCTGGTCGTTGTCTCGAAGAATGTTTTGGGCACGATCAGCCAAACCCTGCAAACCCTAATCACGGCCGCCGCGTTCAGCAACGAACTGCCTATCGTCGGCGTGGTGCTCAACAATCCCGCGCCGCCGTCGAACGACCCCAGCCGAAACAGCAACCGCGCGGAACTGGCCGCTCGATGTATCCCCCCCGTGCTAGCCGAAGTCGCCTGGCAAGCCGACCATTTCGACCCAGCAGTCGACTGGTACGCCCTGGCAAAAAAAAGGGGACATTCTACTTTTACGAAAAAGTAGAATGTCCCCTTTTTTCTACTGCTTGACTTTTCGGCCCAGGCGGGTACATTCAGGCTTGTGCCGGAAGTTGGCCGGTTGGTATTATCCACTTACGACTCGCTACCAATAACCCGTGGAGGAAGTGTCATGAGCAGTTCGTCGAAACGTCTTTCTGGAAGTTCGCGCCGTTCGGTGACTCGGCGTCAGTTTACGCAATCACTCGCGGGGATCACGGCCGGCGTGCTCGGCGTGCCTACGCTGCTGCGGGGACAGAACCTTAACGAGAAGATGAACATCGCGATCATCGCCGCCGGCGGTCGGGGTGGGGCTAATATGGGGGCCGTGGCGTCGGAAAATATCGTCGCGCTGTGCGATGTCAACGAGGGGTCGCTGAACGCGGCGGGCGGTCGGTTTCCGCAAGCCAAGAAGTTCGTCGACTTCCGCAAGGTCTTCGATTGCCCGCAGGATTTCGATGCCGTGGTCGTCAGTACGTGTGAGCACACGCACGCTATGGCCACCATGTTGGCCTTGAAACACAAGAAGCACGTTTACTGCGAGAAGCCGTTGACGCACGATGTCTGGGAGGCGCGTCAAATCCGGCTAGCGGCGGCCGAAGCGGGCGTGGCTACGCAGATGGGTATCCAGATCCATGCCGGCGAGAACTACCGCCGCGTGGTCGAGTTGATCCAGACCGGCGCGGTCGGCCCGGTCAAGGAAGCCCATGTTTGGACCTCGCGGGCCTGGGGTTGGCAAAGCGCGGAGGACGCCAAGAGCCATGGCGATATCGTACACGTGACCGAGCGTCCGGCCGACTCGATGCCGGTACCGGCCGGCCTGAATTGGGACTTGTGGATCGGTCCCGCGCCGTTTAGGCCTTTCCATCAAGTCTACTTCCCGGGCCCCAAATGGTATCGCTGGTGGGATTTTGGCAACGGCACGATGAGCGACCTGGGGAGCCACTTCAACGATTTGCCGTTCTGGGCGTTGAAGCTGCAATACCCGCTGACGATCGAAGCCTCCGGCCCGCCGCCACACCCGGAAATCGCGCCGGCGTCGATGCAGGCGACCTACGAGTACGGCCCGCGCGAGGACATGCCGCCGGTCAGCGTAAGTTGGTATCAGGGCGTGAACAAGCCGGAGATCTGGAAGTCGGGCGGTATTCCACAATGGGGCAACGGGCATCTGTTCATCGGCGAGAAGGGGATGTTGCTCTCGGACTACGGCCGGTATGTCCTGCTGCCGGAGGATCAGTTCGTCGATTTCCAAGCGCCCGAGCCGTTCATCCCGCGCGTGCAAGGCCACCACGCCGAATGGCTGGCCGCCTGCCGCAGCGGCGCGACCACCAGCGCCAACTTCGAATACTCCGGCTGGCTCACCGAGGCCAACCACCTAGGCAACGTCGCCTATCGGGTGGGCAAGAAACTCGAGTGGGACCCAGAAACCATGCGCGCGACCAACGCCCCCGAGGCCGATCAGTACATCCGCTGCCCGTATCGCGAAGGCTGGTCGTTGGTGTAGAGCTCAATGACTGGACTTTTGCAAAATGCAGATTCGACCTCCCCTCTCCCTTTGGGAGAGGGGCCGGGGGTGAGGGCATAGAAAAGACACGCAAGCCCTCACCCTAACCCTCTCCCAGAGGGAGAGGGGACCAAGTTGCAAAAGTCCAGTCAATAACCGATCTCGATTTTCTTCCCCTCGCGGGACGACTGGCCTAGGGCTTCCATGATGACCTGCACCTTGTAGCCGTCTTCGAACGTGGCCGCGTAGGGGCCGACCGGCTTGTCGTTGACTACGCAATCGATGAAGTGTCGGATGGCGTGGGTATGTCCGTATTCCCAGCCGGCGTTGTGGCCCGGCGGCAGGTACACTACCTGCAACGGATGGTTCGACGTGGTGACCGAGACATTGGTGAACCCGGCGATTTCCTGCACCGGCGCATCCGCATTGTAGACCTGCAGGTGATTGGGGTCCTCCAGGGCCCAGGCGATGCTGCCCTTGGTGCCGTTGACTTCCCAGGTTAGTTGGTTATTCCGCCCGGCACTGACACCGGACGACTCGATGGTGCCGATGGCCCCGTCGGCGAACTCGACGCACGCGATGTTGGCTTCGTCGGCCGTGACTTGTTGCGTCTCGCCGGCCGCGTTCTTCCGCGACGTGTTGAACGTCTTCAACAGGCCGCTGACCGTACTGATCTCTCCGACCAGGAATCGGGCGATGTCGATCACGTGGCTGCCGATCCCCAGCAACACGCCCGACTTGGTGCCCGAGGCGTACCAGGCGTTCTCGATCGGTGCGTCCGGATCGTGGCCGATCTGTTGCTGATAGCAGCCGCGGAACTGATAGATCTCGCCGATCAGGCCTTTCTGGATCAGTTCGAAAGCCAGTCGCACGGCGGGTATGAAGCGGTAGTTGTGGCAGACCATGTGCTTCACGCCCGCCTTCTGCACGGCGTCGAGCATGGCCTTGGCGTCGGCCACGGTCATAGCCAGCGGCTTCTCGCAGATCACGTGCTTCCCGTTCTCGGCCGCGCCGATCGTTGGTTCGGCGTGCATGTTGTCGGGCGTGCAGTTGTCGAAGATTTTGATCCGCGGATCCGCGGCCATCTTCCGCCAGTCGGTATAGCAACCCAAGAACTTCATCGACGCGGCCTTCTCGGCGGCGTCGACCATATCGCACAAGGCGACCGGCTCGGGATAGGCCGGCGGGTCGGGAAACGAGAAGGGAATCTTCAGGTAGGCGTTGGCGTGGACCCGGCCGATGAACCCGCACCCCAGCAACCCTATTCCGACCTTGCGAAGGCCTGTGTCCTCGGGCGTTACTGCTTGGAAACCTTCGCTACTCATCATGACTCCTCCCGGGAACGGTTGCTCTTAGCCCAACGACTTGCGAACTTTTTTGAGATACTCGACGCTTTCGACCAGGGCCGAGTCCTCGTCGCCGAACTTCGGATCGAGGTAGTCGAACTCGATGGCGAACAGCCCGTCGTAGCCGGTCAACTCCAACTCCTTGATGATCGCCGGCATATCGAGGATCCCCTTGCCGACCGGCACACTGGCGAAGAAGTGCCAGTCCTGCGGATTGCCGCCGTAGATCGGCGCGATGTCTTTGGTGTGCGTGGCATAGATTTGCTTGGCCATCTTGCGAGCGGATTCAACCGGTCGATCGCCGATTCGCAGGGCATTGCCCGTGTCGAAGCAAAGCCCGAAATGATCCGAGCCGACCATATCAAAGACCTCGGCCATCTCGTCGATCTGGAAATCGAAGTGGTTTTCCATGGCCAACTTGATCCCCAAATCTTCGGCCCGTTTGACGGGGTCTTTCATCAGTTGGGCAATCTTCTCCATCTGCGGCCGGTGCGGCTCGTGGCGGAAGGCCAGACTTGAGCCGACCATCCGCATCACCTTGGCGCCGAGGATTTCGCACACCGGGTAAAACGATTCCATCTCTTCGACGGCCGCTTCGTTCTTTCCGCCTTCCAGTCCGTCGGGATGTCCCCAGGCGACCACGCATTCGAGATTCCCGTTGTCGATGATCTCGCGAAGGCCCTTGAGATAGCTTTCGTCGGTGCTCTCGAAGAAGCACGTTTCCAGCGACACGCCGTCCACGCCCAATTGCACCGCCCGGTTAAGGAAGTCCTCGTAGGTGATCCGCTTTCCCGGATCCTCCTGAATGTCGTAGACCTCGCCGAAGTAACGGTGGAAACAATAGCTGTCGATACCAATCTTCATTTTCGACTCCTTTTCTCTCATAACGCGCTAGTAGCGTGGGAAATCGTTCTGAAGCCGCTAAGTTCACCAGAATCGGGCTCGGCTGTCAAGAACCGGCGGAAGAGAAGGTGGCCAGTCGCCGCAGCTTGCGCAAGTCACCCAGCCTAACTGGCGGACGTAATATAAAGCCGCGACCGTTGGTCGCGCCGTGCATATCGAAAGCGCCGACCGATAGAAGTTCTGCCCGACCAACGATGGGTGGCTGGGGCATAGCGCAGCGGTGCCCCAGTTGTCCGGGTCCTGGGGCTTCGCTGCGCTCAGCCACCAGCCACCCGCCGCGAGTTTATGTGATGCGCGACCAACGGTCGCGGCTTTATAACGCGGCCGCTTCTTCTTGGGCGATGCGGCACCAGTCGATCACGTTTTGGGGATTGTTGCCGATAGTGTGGTTGTCCTTCATGATCACTTCCACTCGGCAACCCTTGGTAATCTGCAGCAGCCGGCGCAAGTCTTTTCGGATGCGGTCTTCGTCGATCTGCGGCAAGGCCAGATCGGCGGGCGTTGGTTTTAGCGAATAGATGTAGTCGGCGCCCAGGTTCTCGGCCATCTTCTCGAAATTGGCCCAGGCCGACACCGAAACTCGCCTCAACCGGGGAAACAGCTTCACCACCTCCCAGCGAGTATCCAGCGGCTCGCAACAACCGTAGCAGTTCAGCCCGAAGCGTTCCATGAGCGGCATCTGGTACGGGAAGACAAACTCCTCGAACATCTTGGGCGAAACGCGGACCGTCTCCTGACTCTCGCAGAATCCCCACATGTCCATCGTTCGCACATTTTGGCCGTCGAAATCGTCTTGCGGAAGCTCGTTGGTGAACCCAAACCCGCCCGATCCGACGTACGTGTTGCCCGTGTTGAGGCTTAGCAGACCGTTCTCCTGAAGGAAATCCAACTTGGCCAAATGCCCGTCGCGAAGGATCTCCATCAGCCGGTGCAATCCCATGGGGTCGTCGTACATGTCCATCATGATCTGGGTCAGCCCGCGCAGGTTGATCGCCGTCCAGGTCATGCCCAGCGTCCACCACCATACGCCCTTCCGCTGCACTTCGAGCGTATCGCCGAACGTTTCCCGGGCCAATTCGAGTAGCCGGTCGCCCGTTTCATAGTCGAGGGTGATCTCGGGAAAACGAAGTTTCTCCAACTCGTCGTAGCTGGTCAGCGGCGGGTCCCAGCGATAGGAACCGTGTGTGGCCACCTTGATCACCTTCTCGGCCATGCCCCAGTCGCTCTCGGTGAAGACGTAGGGCACGTTGAACCGTGCGTCGACCACCTTGTCGTCACCCATCGACTGGCCCCAGAAGATCTCCTTGCGCAGAAACATCTCCCAGCCTTGGGCCAACTCGCCTTTGCACTCCGTTTGGTCCGGCGTGATGATCTCGTTCCAACCGTTCTCCGGATCGCAAAAGACGACCGGCCGAGTGGCTTCCAGGGCGTTGAGCTGGTGCCAGAGATCCCGTTTCTCGGTCTCGATCGGACGGGCGGCCACCTGGGCCATCTGCTCGGCCAGCCGCCGCAAAACGTCCCGATCGCGGTCCGAGACAACCACCTGCTCGGGCGAAATAACTTGAGAGAACAAAGACGCTACCGTCTGGTCGGCCATGGTTCGGCTCCTTTTTGTGAATCGGTCGCCTCAATCGACCAGATAGCCCCTGACCTGTCAAGGCGTCCGTCAGTTAAACAGGACCCCAAGAAAGCCTGCGATTTACTTGCGTAACGCAAAAAACGCGGTTATACTGAAAGTTACGGTTGTATGGGATATTGCGCGCAGTCCGGTTCCGGACATGCCTGTGACTCTAAGGTCAAGGAACACGATGATGGGGCGTAGGATGAGGGAACGACGGGCCGGTGGCGGGAAACTCAAGCGGCCCTCGCGACGATTTGGTGTCGAGCAGCTCGAACAGCGCGTCTTGCTGGCCGCCGATAGCACGGTCGTCTTCAGCGAGTTGATGTATCATCCCGACGGTAATCAGGCCCTGGAGTGGATCGAGTTGCATAACGAGATGGCCACGAACATGGACATCTCCCAGTGGCAGCTTGACGGCGGCGTGCAATTCGAGTTCGACGAAGGGACGGTCATCAATGGTGGAGAGTATTTGCTGATCGCCGCCGATCCGACCCAGTGGCCGGCCGAATCGGCCTTGGACGACGCGATGGGCCCCTACACGGGACAACTCGCCAACGGCGGCGAGGAGATCCTGCTGCGCGACGCAAGCGGCCGGGTCATGGACACGCTCGACTACGACGACGCCGATCCCTGGCCGATCGGCGCCGATGGGGCGGGCGTCTCGTTGGCCAAACTCGCGATGAACACCTCCAGCGAGAAGCCCGAGAACTGGGCCGGCAGTTCGCAACTCGGCGGCACGCCGGGAGAACTCAACTTCCCGGGAACAACTATCACGCCCGTCGCGACCACTCCGTTGGTATCGATCGCCGATACGTGGAACTACGATCTCTCGGGCGCCGACTTGGGCGCCACTTGGCGGGAGCCCGGCTTTGACGACAGCGGTTGGACCAGTTCGCCGACCGTCTCGCCGCCCGTGCTGATCACCGAGGCCGGCACGAGCACGCCCGACTACTTCGAGATCCAAAACCTTTCGGGCAGCACGATCGACACGACCGGTTGGATTGCGGTGGCCAACAGTGCCGCAAACTACGAGATCAATGACGTCCACAGCCCGGTGTGGAGTTTTCCCGGCGCCGTGACCCCCGGCGAAGTGCTCTTTCGCCCCGACATAACCGGAGACAACATCTTTTGGCGCAGCCACGACCGCGGCTGGTTGATGATCCTCAACGGCGAAGGTCAGATCATCGACTTCGTCGTCTGGGGCTATACGTCGGAAGAGTTGGGTACT
>CAYYOX010000042.1:0-1364 GCA_964473065.1 uncultured Planctomycetaceae bacterium
CCCCAGGGATTGGGGGGTAATTGACATAACCGGAAAAGGTGGTATAACAGCTAGAATCGGGCTAGTTGATGGCCAGATAGACAATTCGACAACTTATGGGAGGCAGCCGTCATGGGCCGGTATTCCAGGGACCGAAAACCGCGTCAAGCTCGTTCTGGCCATTCCAGGGCGAGATTTCTCGACTCCAGCCAACTTCGCCCGCGGCTCGAGCAGCTCGAAGACCGCCGCATGCTCTCGGTCGGCCCGTTCCCAACGCCTTTGGAGCCGGTCGCCCCGCTAGGCAGCCTGATCTACCAAAACACGGCCGACGACGACATTTCCGCAATCGGCGAGACCGACAGTTTCACGATCGACCTGGACGACGGTCAAACGGTCACGCTGGTCGTCGATCCTGGGGCCACGTTGCAGCCGACGGTAGAACTGTTCGATTCCGCAAGCGCGTCCCTCGGCACGGCAACCGCCGGCGCGATGGGAGAGGATGCCGTGTTGCAGACGGTTCCCACCAACGGCGCCGGCACCTACACGCTGACCATCGGCGGCGCAGCCGATAGCGTCGGCAGCTACACCGTGCAATTGATTCTCAACGCAGCCATCGAAGAAGAATCCCACGACGGCCCGACTAATGATAACATTGCCTCGGCAGAGGATCTCGACGGCAGCTTCCTCGCCCTGCCTGGCGGGTTAGGCCAGCGTGGTGCGGTGCTCGGTACGCTCGATGCTTCGGAGGATTGGTACGGCTTCACCCTCCAGGACGGCGAGTCAACCACACTGGCCCTGAAAGCGCTGAGTGCGGCCGACGTTACGCTTCGATTGTACGATAGCAGCCAGAATCTGCTTTCCATGGGCGTGGCGTCAGACAATGCGAACCAAGTGATCAACAACTTCGTGGACACCACCAGCGACGGCAGTCCGGACAGCTATCTCGCACGCATAACCGGCACTTCCGCAACAGACTACAGCCTCGTAGTCACCCGCAACGCCGACTTCGACACTGAGCCGAACCAAGGCCTGGCGCCAGCTCAAGACTTTGCACCGGGCAAGACAGTTCTGGGCCACGCGGTCGCTCGGCAACAGAAGCTCACTGCCCGCTACGCAAGATCCCGGGATTTTTTCGGCAATTCCGTGTCTATCAGTGGCGACACGGCGATCGTGGGGGCTTACGGTTTTGGCGACTTTGATTCCGGGGCGGCCTATACTTTCCACTTCGATGGTAGACAGTGGATCCAACAGGAGAGACTGATTCCCAGCGACGCAGACTATGGTAAGGAATTTGGCAATTCCGTGTCTATCAGTGGCGACACGGCAATTGTGGGGGCTTACGGTGCCGATGATGTTGGACTGAATTCCGGGGCGGCCTACGTTTT
>CAYYOX010000042.1:1464-12135 GCA_964473065.1 uncultured Planctomycetaceae bacterium
TTCCGGGGCGGCCTACGTTTTCCACTTTGATGGCAGCCAGTGGATCCAACTACCGAAACTTACGGCCAACGACGCAGACTATTATGACATATTTGGCAGCTCCGTGTCCATAAGTGGCGACACGGCAATCGTAGGAGCTTACGGTGACGACGACGATGGATGGAGTTCCGGGGCGGCCTACGTTTTTCGCTTTGATGGTAGCCAGTGGATTCAACAGCAGAAGCTGATCGCCGAGGACGCAGCCGGCGGCGACGAGTTTGGCTTTTCCGTGTCCATCAGCGGCGACACGACAATCGTGGGGGCTCACGGTGACGATGACGGTGGATTGAGCCGGGATTTCGGGGCGGCATATGTTTTGAGCGTTCCTCCCAGGGCAGATCGTTACGCTGTGAGTGTCCAAAATGGTGATCAGTTGACTATCTCCACGGCCACGCCCGCAGATGGTCCCGGTGAGTTTGTCAACGGCTTGGACCCGCGGCTCGAATTGTACGATCCTAGTGGGAGGCTGGTGGCCAGCGCCGACAACAGCGGCCCCGACGGCCGCAACGCGCGGCTGACGAAAACGGCCTCAGCTACGGGGGCGTACACCGTGCAGATACGGCGCAGCGGCGATAGCGACGGCGAGTACGTGCTGAATGTCACGGGTAATACCGGGCCGGCGCCTCCGTTCGAGGTTACAGCCATCGATCCGGCAGACGGTACCGTGCTGGCATCGGCGTCGCTGCAGATGACCATCGACTTCGGTGACAGTGTGTTGCTCAGCTCGCTGGAGGCATCGGACTTGACGTTGGGGGGGCAGCCGGCCTCCGCGGTGAGTGTGGTCGATGGCAATACGGCCGTGTTCGATTTGTCGCTCGATCTGGCGCACGGCGAGCACGCGGTGCAAATTGCCGGCGGGGCGGTTTTCGATCTGCAAGGTACGCCGATCGAACCGTACGCCGCCACGCTGATTATCGATACCCATGGTCCACGCGTGATCGGCTCTTCGATCCAGCAGAGCGATGTCCTGCCGACCGGGGCACTGGTCTACACGGCCCAGTTCGACGAGAAACTGGACCAGTTGGTTCTGGATGCTACCGATGTGCAACTCACCGGACAGGTGACCGGCACGTATCCGCCGGATACGTTGACCTACGACCCGGACAGTTCAACGCTGACGGTGGAATACTCCGGGCTGCCGGAGGACCATTATACGTTGACGCTCTTAAGCGGCGACGGGCAGTTGCAAGACCCGTTGGGTTGGGCCTTGGACGGCGAGCCGCTGGCCTGGCCGATCCCGCCGAACACGTCCGGTGACGGCACCCTCGGCGGCGATTTCGTAGTGCACTTCAGCACGGATGTCGATTTGTCCGGCCCGGTGCCTTACCCGGTATCTCTAACGGCAAAGGCACCGCTGGGAAGCCTGATCTACGATGGCGTGGTTGACGGCTCGATCTTTGTGGCCGGCGATAGCGACACTTTTACGATCGATCTGGACGACGGTCAAACGGTCAGCCTGGTCGTCGATCCCGACGCCACCTTACAACCGACGGTGGAACTGTTCGATCCCGCGAGCGCGACCCTCGGCGCCGCAACTGCCGGCGAAGCAGGAAAGGACGCTGTGTTGCAACTGGTTCCCACCAACGGCGCCGGCACCTACACGGTGACCATCGGCGGCGTGGCCGATAGCGCTGGCAGCTACACCGTTGGGCTGATTCTCAACTCAGCCGTTGAAAAGGAAGCGCACGACGGCCCGGCCAATGACGACGCGACCTCGGCCGAGGATCTCGAAAGCAGTTTCATCGACCTCGCTGGCGGATTGGCCCAGCGTGGCGCGGTGCTCGGTACGCTCGATGGTTCGGAGGATTGGTACCGCTTCACACTCGATGACGGCGAGTCGACCACCCTGGCCCTGGGTGCGCTGAGTGCGGCCGACGTCACGCTCCAACTGTACGACGGCAGCCTGAATCTGTTGGCCATGGGCACCGCGGCGGACAATGCGAGCCAGGTGATCAACAACTTCGTCGATTCCACCAGCGAGGGCAGTCCGGACAGTTATCTTGCACGCATAACGGGCACTTCTGCGACGGACTACAGCCTCATGGTCACCCGCAATGCGGACTTCGATACCGAGCCGAACCAGAGCCCGGCACCTCAAGGCTTAGCACGGAGCAACGTCGTATTGGGCCATGTGGACTTTGGCGTTACTGCGACCGAACGGCAGAAGCTGACTGGCGACGACGGGTCGTATGACGATGATTTTGGCTATTCCACGTCCATGAGTGGCGACACGGCAATCGTGGGGGCTCCTCTTGACGACGATGGCGCTGATTTGAATTCCGGCTCGGCCTACGTCTTTCGCTTCGATGGTAGCCAGTGGATCCAATATCTGAAACTGACTGCCGACGATGCAGCCCCAGATGACTATTTTGGCTATTCGGTATCCATTAGCGGTGACATGGCAATCGTGGGGGCTCCTCTTGACGACGACGGCGGATCGAATTCCGGTTCGGCCTACATTTTCCGGTTTGACGGCAACGAATGGACCCAATATCCGAAACTGACTGCCGACGACGCAGCGGACGGCGACCGTTTTGGCCATTCGGTATCCATTAGTGGCGACACGGCAATCGTGGGAGCTTGGCGTGACGGCGACAGTGGATCGTATTCCGGCTCGGCCTACGTTTTCCGCTTCGATGGTAGCCAGTGGATCCAACAGCAGAAGCTGACTGCCGAGGACGGCGCGGGCTGGGACTTTTTTGGATTCTCCGTGTCCATCAGCGGCGACACTGCAATCGTCGGGGCGTACAATGACGACGACGGTGGATGGGAATCCGGTTCGGCCTACGTTTTCCGTTTTGATGGTAGCCAGTGGATCCAACTGCAGAAGCTGACTGCCAACGACGCAGCCGAAGACGACCTTTTTGGCTATTCGGTATCCATTAGCGGCGACGCTGCAATCGTGGGGGCTGGTTGGGACGATGACGGTGAATCGAATTCCGGCTCGGCCTACGTTTTCCACTTTGACGGCAGCCAGTGGATCCAACAGCAGAAGCTGACTGCCAACGACGCAGCCAGAAACGACTATTTTGGCATCTCAGCATCCATCAGTGCCGATATTGCAATCGTAGGGGCATACTATGACGACGACGGTGGATCGAATTCCGGCTCGGCCTACGTTTTCCGCTTCGATGGTGGCCAGTGGATTCAACAGACGAAACTGATTGCCTCCGACGCAAGCTATAATCGCAAACTTGGCCGTTCCGTCTCCATTGATGGCGACAGCACAATCGTCGGATCGGCCGGCTCCGCTTACCTTTTCCACACCTCACCCGAGGCAGATCGGTACGCGATGAGTGTCCAAAATGGTGATGCGCTGGTTATCTCAACGGCCACGCCCGCAGATGGAATGGGTGAGTTTGACAATGGTTTGGACCCGATGCTCGATCTATACGATCCTAGCGGGGCGCTGGTGGCCAGTGACGACAACAGCGGTCCGGACGGCCGCAACGCCCTGTTGACGCACACGGCCACTGCCACGGGAACCTACACGGTGCGGGTACGGCGCGCCGGCGTCAGCGGCGGCGAGTATGCGTTGAATGTCACGGGTAACACCGGGCCTGCATTAGCGTTTGAGGTCACGACCACCGACCCGGCGGATGGGGCGGTGCTGCCATTGGTGCCATTGCAGATGACCATCGACTTCAATGACGGGATGTTGCTAAACACGCTGGATGCATCGGACTTGACGGTCGGGGGACAGCCGGCTACGGCCGTAAGTGCAGGCGATGGCAATACCGCAGTGTTCGATTTGCCGGCCGATCTGGTAGACGGCGAGTACTCGGTGGTAATTGTCGCCGGGGCGATTCTCGATCTGCAAGGCACACCGCTCGAACCGTACACCGGAACCTTTCGCATCGACACCATGCCGCCACGTGTAATCATGTCGTCGCTGAAGGAAGGGGATGTTGTGGGGACCGGCAATTTCTTCTACGCGGCTCGATTTGATGAAGAACTCAACGCAGCCAACTTGGATTCTGCCGATGTAATCCTGACCGGCCAATACAGCGGAACACACGCACCCGCCGACTTCAGTTACGATCCGACCAGTTCGGTCCTCTTGCTCGAATTCGCGAATCTACCGGAAGACATCTATACCTTGACGCTTCGAAGCGGCGACGAGGAGTTCGAAGACCTTGCGGGCCTCGATCTTGACGGGGAGCCGAACTCTGTGACGACCGTCCCTTCCGGGGACGGGACGGCAGGCGGTGATTTCGTCGTCCATTTCAGTACCGACGCCGACTCGAGTAGCCCGCGGTCCGTCGCTGGGCCACTGAATGCTGTGGCGCCTGCAGGGAGCATGGTTTATCAACAGTCGTTCGGCGGTATGTTGGGTACGCCCGACGATACGGATCGCTTCACTATTGCGGTGGATGACCATCAGGCGATTACCGTGGTCGCCCCGGCCAGTGAAGGCTTTAGGCCGACGATCGAGCTGTTCGACCCATGGGGAACCTTGCTCGACAGCACGATCGCCGCTGCAACGGGCGAAGAAGCCGTTCTTCAAGCAGTTCCCACGTCCGGAAACCTGACCTACACCATTCGAATCGGCAATGTGACGCAGGCAACCGGCACGTTCACGGCAGAGCTCACCTTGGGCGCCGTTGTGGAAATGGAAGCCCATTACGGCCAGAGTAACGACGAACCGGGTACGGCTGAAAACCTCGCTTTGCGTTTTCTGCCGTTGGCCGGAGGCCAGGGCCAGCGCGCGGCAGTGCTCGGCATCGCCGATGGCACCGACGATTGGTATTCATTCTTGCTCGACGACGGTCAGTCAACCAGCCTGGCAATTGCGGCGCGGGGGTCCGGCAGCGTTGAGTTGGAACTCTACGACAGCGCGTTGAACTTGCTGGCAAAGGGTACCCGGGGTGGAAACGTTGATCACGTCATTCACAACTTCTTGCGTACGGCCGGCAACCAGGCTCCCGACACGTACTTCGTGCGGGTACTGGGAGTGGGCATGGAGTACAATCTGGTGGTTACCAAGGATGCCGACTTTGACGTGCAACAGATTCAAGACATCACGGCGCCAGGCGCTGTGCTGGGGGCCATTGACACGACGCCGCCCGTGCCGATCACGTTCGCCGCGTTTGGGGATTATGGCTCGGGAAGTTTTTATGCGGACGCCGTCGCCACGATGGTCAAGAGTTGGGACCCCGATCTGATCATTACCACGGGTGACAATAATTACGATTCACTCGATTCTGAGGGTTCCGGATGGACCACAGCGGTCGGGCAATTCTACGGCGAGTACTTGCTCGGACGAAGTGACGGCAAGTATCCCGAGCAGACGGCCCGCATCCAGCAGTTCTTTCCTACCGTAGGTAATGGCGACATCAACCATGACCCGTCAAGCGGCGGCGACATCGTCGACTACCTCAACTATTTTCACGAGAATTCCGAGATTGGGCGGTTACCGGCCGGGGTGCATGACGCAGACAACAGCTACTACGATTTTACCTGGGGACCGGTCCACTTCTTTGCCGTCGACAGCTATCACGCGGTCGCCGACGAGGCCTCGATGAACGCCCAAAAGGCGTGGTTACAAAATGCTCTGGAACAGTCAACTTCGCCCTGGAAATTCGTCTACTTCCACTATGCGCCGTTTTCCTCCGGACAACGGTACGGCAGCGAATTGGCCATGCAGTGGCCGTTCGCCGAGTGGGGCGCCGACGCCGTCTTTGCCAGCCACAATCACGACTACGAGCGTGTGAATCGTGACAATATGGTTTATTTCACGACGGGCCTCGGCGGAGCTTGGATTTATTGGTTCCGTCCCGCCATCGAGGGCAGTGAAGTACGGTATAACGCCAGTTTCGGTTCCATGCGCGTGACCGTCGATGCCGCATTGGCCACATTCGAGTTTCTTTCGATCGACGACGGGGCCAATGGGGCCAATGGCGGAATGGTGATCGACTCCTATACGATCGATCGATCGGTACCGACGCCGGATTCGGCCGATCGATATCTCGTGGAAGTCACCGCCGGCGAAGTGCTTTCCATCGAAACCTTCACCCCTGCCGACGGACCCTATGAGTTCGTCAATGACCTGGATCCGCTCATTGAATTATACGATCCCAGCGGCAATCTGGTCGCGTGGGACGATAACGGTGCGACGGACGGCCGCAATGCCCGATTGGACCACGCCCCGACAGCCAGTGGCCCCTACACGATCCGGGTTGCGGCGGCCGGCAGTTCCGGCGGGGAATATGTGCTGCATGTCGATGTTCACGAGAACACGCTGCCGGACTTTGTCGTCACCTCGATCGATCCGGCCGACGGAAGCTTCTTCAGTGAGCAGCCGACACAGGTAACGATTGACTTCAGCAACCAGATGCTGATCTCCTCGGTGACCGCGTCCGACCTCGAAATCGACGGCAACCCGGCCTTGGCCGTTACGCTCGTCGACGGCGATACGGCCATTTTCGACCTGCCGCCACTCGCCGCGGGATTGCACCAGGTGACTATTGACGCCGCAGCCGTCGCCGATCTGCAGGGAACGTTGGTGAAGGCTTTCTCCAGCTCGTTCGTGATCGACATCGTGGCGCCGCGGGTCGTCGATAGTTCCCTCGAAGAGGGCCAACTGGTTCTCCTTCCCCAGGACGGGCGATTCATCTTCAGCGCAAGCTTTGATGAAGAACTGCTCGCTGCTGATCTGGGCCCCGAAGATGTTACGCTGACGGGACACTTCGGTAGTGAACACCAGCCGAACGTGTTTTCGTACGATACGAACACCTCGCTGCTGACTGTGGAATATCACGAGTTGCAGGAGGATACCTATACACTAACTCTGATCAGCGGGGATGGTCGGTTCGAGGATCCCGCGGGCAACGACCTCGACGGCGAGCTTGACTTTACTTCTACCGTCCCCTCCGGTGACGGCGTACCCGGAGGCAATTTCGCCATCACTTTCTCGCTCAACCGCCTAACCGATGACGCTGCCCCCTTCGCTCGATTGGAACCCTTCGGTGGGATGATCGCGCTTAGCGCCAGCACGGACCAAATCAACATGGACGGCGACGAGGATCGATTCGAATTGTTCGTACAAGCCGGAGAACTGCTTGCCGTCGTGATTACGCCAACCGATCCCAACGTCACGCTGGAAGCCTCTATCGAGGGCATCACGCCCGTCTACTTCGCGCCCGCGCCGGGTGAGCCGGTCGTCCTGCCGCTGACGGCTATCGCGGCGGAAGGGACCTATGCCGTGCGGGTTGCCGGCGATGGGGTTTCCGATTACTTGCTGGATATCTATCGTCACGCCACGTTGGAGGCGGTCGTCGGCGATTCGGGCGAAGGCGACGTTTTGGCGATCGATGATTCTTACCTCGACGTCGGTTCGGGCCGGTTTGCCGTGATTGGGCAAAGCACGCCGCTGGTCGAGCCGGATGTCGATCTGTTCTCGCTCGATTTGACCGGCCGGGCGGGACAACCGATCGATGTCGTCTTGGCCGGGCAAGACGGCGTGGACTTCTCTTCGGCATCGCTCGAATTGCTCGACACCGACGGAGTAACTGTCTTGGCCATCGGACTCGACGACCCGTTGGCGGGTCCCGTGGAGAGTTACGATTTGGGGATCTTAGCGACTGTAGTCCCGGCCGACGGCGTTTACACCTTGCGGGTGACCTCGTCGATCGAAGGGCAGTATGCACTGGTCGTTACGGCCGCCATGGCGATCGATACCGAACCGAACGACTCGACCGACCTGCTGCAGATGCTTGACGACGATCGCAATTTCGCGTTGGGTTACCTCGAGGATGCCGAGTTGATCATAAACGGCGGATTCGAGACGGGCGACTTCACCGGCTGGACCGCTACAACCGACGGCGGTTCCGAACTGACGCCTTGGACGGTCGGAACGGCGGGCGGCGGGTTCTTCTACAATTCCGCGCCGCTTCAGGGCTCATACAGCGCCTACAACGGGTTCGACGGCGAGGCGGGCTTGCAATACGAGTTGTATCAAGACGTGACCCTTGACGCCGAGCATGGCGCTATGCTTTCAACCAACCATCGGATCGTCTATACCGATTCGCTGACCAGCGTGCAGAGCCGCCTTTTCGCGATCTCGGTCCGCGACACGAACAACATGCTGCTGGAAACCCTCTACACCGAGTCGATTACGCCCCGCGTCAGCATGGAAACCGACCGCGGTTGGAACGCGCAATCGTTCGACCTTTCGGCCTATGCGGGGCAGACGGTGCGAATCCATTTTCAGGAGTCGATCCCGGACTCCTATGCCGGGCCGGCCTTGCTCGAACTGGACGACATCAGCCTCACCGTCCACGACGTCAGCGGCGACTGGTATAGCTTACTTCTAATGCCCGGCGAGAAGGTCACCGTGCAGACGAGCACGCCTCTGGACCATCTGCTCGGCAATCCGCGCAACGATTTGGATCCGAGCCTCACCGTCCTCGGCCCGGCAGGCTCGGTCCTGGCGTTTGACGACAACTCGGCCGCCGACGGAGGCAACGCGTCGCTGAGCTTCGTGGCCCCCGAGATGGGACCTTACCGGATCGGGGTCCGCGCCGAATCGGGTCAGGGGGAATACGTGCTCCAAGTCGACCGGGCGACGGGAATCGCAGGGCGCTACGTATTCTACAACAACTCGGCCTGGGACGACGCGATCGCGTTGGACAAGACGCCGCTGTTTCCCGGCGGAACGGCCACCTCGCTGAATTACACCAGCTACGTTCACGGCATCAACGGGATCATGATCGACGCGTCGAAGCTGCCAGGGCTGATCACGGCCGGGGATTTTCAGTTCATGGCCGGCAATAACGACGATCCGTCAACCTGGACCGCGGTGGACGTCGAGCCGAGTGTCAGCGTTCGACCTGCACCGGGTGCGACCGGTATCGATCGCATTTCGATCACTTGGCCCGACGGTACGATCCGGAACACGTGGCTTGAAGTCACGGTTCTGGCCAACGAACGTACGGGGCTCGACGAGTCGGACGTGTTCTATTTCGGCAATGCCGTGGGCGAATGTACGGGCGACGGCGCCATTGATGCCTACGACGTTCTGGCCACTCGCGAGAATCCTCGGCCGTTCTTCGATCCGGCGGCGATCGACACGGTCCATGATTTCAATCGTGACAAGCGAGTCAACGCGATCGATACGCTGATTGCTCGGAACCATCAAACATGGTCGGCGACCGAATTGAAGCTGATTGATCTATTAGGCAGCAAGTCGGCCCAGCCGGGTATCGCCACGAATGCCGCGGCCCGTGAGGTTCTCTCCGCCCGTGACATTCTCTCCGCCCGTGACATTCTCTCCGCCCGTGACATTGCCCTACAACAGCATGTCGAGCGAGAAGTTGGCAATCGGGAGACCGCGACTGCGAATCCGGACTGGCTCTACGAACTCGACTCGACACACGACAAGGATCGAGCGACGCGCGATGACCGGCTGACCAAAGCCACCGACATGCTGTTGGCCCGATCCGGCGTTTAGAACTTGCCAAGGAATTACTTCCGGAATCCGTTTAGCCGCCGTAGAGCCGGGCTTCGTCGACCATGGTCAGGTAGTTGTCCAAGGGGATGTAGTTGGCTACGGTATTGCCCGAGCCGAGGCAGAATCCGCCGCCCGGTTGGCAGGCGTCGATCGTTTCGCGAACGCGACGCCGGATGGCCTCTTCGTCGGCCCGGCAGAGGAAGTCGACGTCCATGCCGCCCAGCAGGGCGATCTTCTGGCCGTAGGTCTGCTTGCAGTCCTGGATCGTCCAGATCGTGTCCTCGAAACTGTGCTTCCCGTCGATTTTCACGTCGTCGATCAGGTCGTCCATGATCTCGTTGAGCTTGCCGCAGGAGTGCAAGAGGACCAGCCGGCCGGCGTCGTGGACTCGCTGGGCCAGGACCTTGTGGCTGGCGAGGCTCAGTTTTCGCATGTCGTCGGGCGAGCAGAGCAACCCTGTCTTGTAGCCCATGTCGTCGCTGACGAAGATGGCCTTGACCTTGTCGCACTGCAAGTAGCGGTCGACGCACGCGATGTAGAGCTCGCGCAGCCGATCGGCCACGGCCTCGACCAGATCGCGTTGCTCGAACAGGGCGTAGCAGAAGCTTTCGTAGCCGAACAACCAGGTCAGCCGCTCGCAGAAATGGGCCGTCGTGCCGCCGATCAGACACAAGTCGTCCGGCAGGTTCTCTTGATACCAGTACAAGTCGCGAGCGATCTCGTCGGTGGTCGGGTCGGGCCAGGGGTATTTTTCAAAATCTTCCCAGCTTGCGATCGGCCCGTTGTGTTCGTCCTGATACTCGCGTCCGCCGACTCTTTTCATCTCGGCCGTATCTTCGACCGAATGTCGGTAGAAGGTGAGTTGGAAATCGAGTTGCACGCGGACATAGTCGAGCCCGACGAACCGGTTGAACGCGATATTCTTCTTGACCGCATAATCGACCGCGGCCGGGTCCTGGCCGGCCATCAGTTCGAACCGGTCGACCACGGCATCGATCACTTCCTCGTCGTGAAACAATTCGATGTTATGCACACGCTCCGGCGTCCCCTCGCGACGCAGGTTACTCAAAAGGGCGGGCCAATCGGGCTGAAACGGCTTCTGTAGGCCGGCGAACGAAGACATCAAGAACTCCTGTCAAATCTCAGGGGAATCAAGTTGGATTGTTCGGCCTGCTTGAGAT
>CAYYOX010000042.1:12145-16196 GCA_964473065.1 uncultured Planctomycetaceae bacterium
CGCGAGGCCGCATCGGGCCGGGACTATGTTCCAGCGGCACCAGCGCGGCACATGCGTCTTGGCCGTTCCTGGCGCCATAAATGGCAATCCACCCGTCATCGGCCAATTCTTCGCCGTCGAAGTAGTGCATGTTGCGAAGCTTGCCCGTCTTGCTCACGTCGAGCGTGACGACCCGACCGTCCTTGGTTTTGGCGGCGACCGTGGCGTAGCTGTTCTCGCGTGTCATGAACTCGACCCAAACGCTCGATATGTCGTCGAGGTCCTTGAGAATTTCGAGCTCCGTGTCGACGAGGTGAAACTGCGTGGCGGTTGCCCGGTCGTACCACGTGAACCGCTGCTCGCTGGTGGTGAAGTAGTCGCGAAACTTCCACTTCCCCCGATAGCCTACGCCTCGATTTCGACGAGCCGCGCCCGAGTCGTCACGAACCTCGAACTCGACCAGGCGGAGCCCTTCCGATTCAACGGCGTCGGTCAGCCAGTGCCCGTCGCTATACATCAAGAAGTGCGGCCAGTTCACGCCGCAATGCTTTCCGTTGCGAGAGAAGACCCGCACGTTTCCTTGTCCGTGGTCAGGCCTGGTCACGGCCAACTGCCGGCCCGTCTCGGCGACAACCAGCCGATACAGGTCTTGGTTGACCTTTTCCAAACGCAGAGCATCCGCGTCGGCCGCAAGGGCTTGCGGGAGAAATGTCGCACAGATCAGCAGTGGCAGCGCCCGTTCCATCCGTTCTTGCCGAGGGTTAAGTTGTCCAACCCAATACGCGAACCCATCGTACCATGCCCGCGAAGCGAAATCCACCGGGCCCCATGGCAAACAGGAGATCTGCAAAGTCGGTTTTATGGAGTGGAAAAAGGGGACTGGCTCCGAGCATCAGTAGATGCTAAACCCGCCGAAGATCTTCCCGGCTCGGTGCCTGTCCCCTTTTTCCACGGTGCCCCAGTGTCGCCGCCCGAAAAGGGGGACAGGCACCGTCGGCAACATGAATCACCACTGCAATACCCATTATCGACGGAGCCAGTCCCCGTTTTCGGGCTCTCGCATGTAAGTTCGACAACTTTGCAGATCTCCTGCATGGTAAACGACAACAGCGTGATAGTTGCGGCTGCCGGGCGGTTGTTGTATGTTGTGATGGGCTAATGATTTGATTCGTGGATCTATGAAAAAGGACTAACGATGAACCTATCACGATGTTGTGTCTTCGGGTGGATGCTGTGGTTCGCTGCCGCCAACGCCTTGGCAGCCGAAAGATTACCCTTCGATGATGCGGTGGCCGTGTGGCATATGGCCGATCTGAATGATGCGGTCGGCAAGAATAGTCGACTCGAATCCGGCGGTAACGTCGAAACTGGAACCGATCTAACCGATGAAGACCGCGATGCCTCGCTGGCCCGTGGTGGCGATGGGAAAGTGGCCCGGTGTGACGCCGGATGGTTCTCGGCCGAACATGGGGCCGACGGGGAATTGAACCTTACCGGCGAGGCCATGACCATGTGCATTCGCTTGCGCGATCCGTCGGGTAAGTGGGATACCAGCCTGTTCTCGAAGTACGGAGGGCATAACCGGCTCGTCTATAACCTGTTTACGGTCGCTCTGGGCGCCGACATGGCCCTGGGATTCGAACTGGGAACCGACCGGACCGACGCCGCATACCAGGTGAAAGTTCCCGTCTCGCAGATCGGGCCGGACGGCTGGCACGACGTGATCGTGCGCTACAACGGCAAGACGCTGGAGTTGATTGTCGACGGCACGATCGTCGACATGGTAGCCGCTCTCGGCACACTGCGTCAAAACCTCGTCGAACCGTGCCTGATTGGCGCCCATTCGTCGGACGGGCAACCGCAGCGACCGTTTCGCGGGCTGATCGACCATGCGGCCTTGTGGAATCGGGCGCTGGACGATGAAGAAGCGGCCCGGCTGTGCGGCGTTGAGAAGTTGACACGCACCGAGGCCATTGAGCAGCGCAGCCGATATATGGCCGTGACCGAGTCGTTCTTCGAGGTGATCGACTCGAAAGATCCGCAGGAGTACGGCAAGGCGGCCCGGGCGGTTCGGGAGATTATGAAGGCCGATCCGCATCGACCGGCCTATCACTTCCAGGGACCGTTGGGGTGGATGAACGATCCCAACGGGCCGATCTACTTCGAAGGCGAGTACCATGTCTTCTTTCAACACAACCCGCTCGCCGGACGCGGCGGCAACCTCTTCAACGGGATCTGCTGGGGCCACGCCAAGAGTCCCGATATGGTTCATTGGACCGACATGCCGCTGGCGATGGTTCCCGACACGCCGCAGGACCGCAACGGCGTCTACTCGGGCAACACGGTGATCGACGATCGCGGCATTCCCACGGCCCTTTACACGGGCAACGTCCAGGGCCACAAGGAAGCCTACACCATAATGGCCGCCAGCACCGACGGCATGGTCACCTGGAAGAAACGCGTCGTGATCGACAAGCCGCCTTATCCGGGCACGCCGGTCAACTGGGACTCGCAAGTTTGGAAGGACGGCGATACGTGGTACTTGCTAAGCGGCGGGACCCACGAAGGGGCCGGCACGGCCGTGCTCTGGTCGTCGCCGAACCTGATCGAGTGGACCTACCGCAGTCGGATCTACGAGACGAAGCGCTACGGCGGCTTCTGGGAATTGCCCTACTTGATCCCGCTGGGCGATCGGCATCTGCTGATCATCGGCGTCTGGCCGTCACGATACTGGATTGGTACATACAACAAAGAGACGTTCACCTTCACGCCGGACAAGGAAGAAGCCGACATCCTCGACTTCTCGACCTGGTACTACTCGCCCAACCCGCACCTGTTCGACGACAAGGGCCCCGGCGGCTCAAGACGGCGAATCATGATGGGCTGGGTCCTTGGCGGAAGTCCCTCGAAGAACGTCCCCTTTTGGGAAGGCCTGCATTCGATTCCCCGCGTGATGACGTTGGAAAAGGGCCGGCTGATCCAGACGCCGATCCCCGAACTCGAAGTCCTGCGGGATCGGCACTGGCAGTTCAAGGACCAAGCCATTACATCCCCTACGCCCGGGCTGCTCTTAGACATCCGAGGCGATGCCTTGGAGATCATGGCCACGTTCGATCGCAAGGAGACGACGGCCAAGCGGTTCGGCGTCCACCTGCGGATGTCGGATGACGCCCAGGAGAAGACCACCGTCTACTACGAGCCGGGCAGCGACACGTTCGGCATCGATGGCAATTTCGCCCGTCGCGATGGCTCACCCGACAAGGCGCCCGCCGGGCTTAGCAAAGACGAGCCGATCACCATGCGAATCTTCCTCGATCGTTCCGTGCTGGAGGTCTACGTCAACGGCCGGCCGATCACCGAGCGACTCTACCCCAAGCCGGACAGCCAGTCGCTGGACGTCTTCGCCGAAAGCGGCAACGTGCGGCTGGAATCGATCGACGTTTGGCAGATGAAGTCGAGTTGGTAAGTGGACTTTTGCAAAACGCGACTTCAACCTCCCCTCTCCCAGAGGGCGAGGGGACCAATTTAAGTCGCGAGTTTTGACGGGTACGGGCTACCGGCTCACCTTCCGCCGAATGCGCATAGCCCCATTCTGGTCCTGCGTTATCAGCAGTGCTCCCTCGGCCGCACGGCGTTCGAACAGGGCCGCCATCAAAGGCTCGTCGCTGGGCCAGGGATATACGAAGACCACATCGAAATCATCCGGGTCGAGTCCCAGGTCGGCGTACGCATCGTCCGCTTCCGTGACCACCCAGGAAAACCCGTCGTTGTCGGCCGCCCAGGTTTCGGCAACAAAGGCTTCGTCCTCGGGTGGAATGAAGCTGCCATGCACGAATTCCACGGGCAGGTCGAAGTCCTCGACAAGCCTTCGGGAAGCATCCACGAGCACTTTTTCGGTCTCGATGCCACAGGCGTCGAATGCGAGCATTGCAGCCAGCGCCGCGACGACCCCGAAACCACTTCCCCATTCGCAGAACGAATTGCCGGGGGCCAGCTTCGACTCCACAATGGCTCGTAAAATGCGATAGACGGTTGCGAAGTCGCTCGGCACGAACCCGTTCACGCTCAGAGC
>CAYYOX010000042.1:16206-19428 GCA_964473065.1 uncultured Planctomycetaceae bacterium
GTCATTGACATACTCGTCAACGCGCGAGTCGGCCTCGCGAAGCAAGCCGAGAACGTCGCCGGGCAAATCCGACGCGCTGATCGAAACTTCAATATCCACTAGAGACACGCGACGCGACTCTCAAGGTTGAATGCGTCGAGAGCGACGGCGCCTTTTCAGCGCCACCGCCCTCTAATTTTACCGCCCTCTAATTTTGTCGCTGAGCCGATGCTGCGTTATTCGGTAAGTCGCACGTTTTCGGCACATGGCCCTTTGGGGCCGCTTCCTTCGTTGTACTCGACCTGCTGTCCTTCGGTAAGAGCCTCGAAGGTCGTACCCTCCACGGCGGAACAATGAAAGAAAATATCACCTCCCTCACCGTCAATGAAACCGAATCCCTTGTCTGTCAACTTTTTGATCGCACCCTGTGGCATCTTTCACTCCCTGTAAAACTTAAAGCGTCCCAAACTGCCGCCATCGCCCCACGGGCCAATCCCGCAAAGCTCGGCGACGGTCAAATACTGCGAGCGGCCAATATCAGCACCTCGCAAATGGAAATTATACTACTATCGGTACGCAGCACAAGGGGGGCAAAGGACCGTGCCGCCGGGTTTTTCCGAACATTTTCGGTCCCCGGCCTGTGAATATCACGCTTTGTCAGGTTTTTCGCCAGGTTTTTTGCCAAAACGGCTTGCTTGCAGGCCATGTTCCACTCGCCTACAATTCGGGCATTTCGTGACCCAGGGAAGAACCCGCTCGGCCACAGCGTCCACGCGGTGTAAGGCGGTTAACCTCACTTCGGAGTTGCAACCATGACCAGTCGATTCTACTGCGGCATCGCTTTTCGCCTCATCACGGCGACTATTCTTCTAGCCGTGTGCATGCTTGCCGAGACGCAAGCAACCGCGGCCGTGGCCAAACGGACGATCGAGGTCGACCAGCCCTACCTGCACCTGCCGATCCGTAGCGGCGCCGAGAAGAAGAAGCTGGAAGTCTATCACCAGGATAAACTTGCCGCAGTATTCGACGTCGAACTCGATGCGGACAATCCCCAACACTGGATGTACCTGGACCTGTCTATATGGAAAGGCAGCAGGCTGGAGCTTCGCCTGCATGGCGTGCCTGAAGACTCTTCGATGATCACCGCATTGAAACCATCGGACAAAGTCCCGGGCCACGAGCACTTATACCGCGAACATGGTCGCCCGCAATTCCACTTCACCGCCCGGCGGGGATGGCTGAACGATCCGAACGGCCTGATCTACTACCGAGGCCAATACCACTTGTACTTCCAATACAACCCCTGCGGAATCGGCTGGGGTAATATGAGTTGGGGGCACGCGATCAGCGACGACCTGGTGCACTGGCGGGAAGTGGCGCCCTGCATGTACCCCAATGAGCACGGCGCCTGCTTCACCGGGGCTGCCTTTGTCGATCGCCGCAACATGCTCGGCCTGAAGACGGGCGTGGAGGACGTGCTGGTAATGTTCTACCTGCGGACCGGCATGGGGTTGAGCTATGCCTATAGCAACGATGCCGGCCAAACGCTGACCCAATACGAGCACAATCCGGTGCTGACCCACGCCGGCCAGCGGATCGATTCCCCAAAACCCTTCTGGCACGAACCGACGCGCCGCTGGGTCGCCCCGACTTTCGACCACATCGCCGATCCGGAGAATCCCGAAAAGCGAATCCACTCGATCGTCGTCTACAGTTCGACCGATCTGAAGACTTGGCAACGGGAAAGCGATGTCGGGCCGGTGGGGATCCTGGCCGAGTGCCCCGACTTGTTCGAGTTGCCCGTCGATGGGGATCCGAAGAATCGCAAGTGGGTGATGGTCTTCGGCGACGGCTCCTACCTGTTGGGCGACTTCGACGGAAAAACCTTATGGCTCGGGCCGAATCGTCCCGGCATGTTTCCGGATCGGATCCAAAGCAACCGTTTCGGCGGAAACTTCTACGCGCCTCAGACCTACAGCAACATCCCCGCCAGCGACGGACGACGGATCCAGATCGGGTGGATGAGGCATTACTCCGACGGCGGCGGAACTCCCTTTAACCAGCAGATGACGGTCCCCTACGAATTGACCCTGCGGACCACGGACGAAGGCGTCCGGCTGTTTACCTGTCCGGTGAGGGAACTGAATCGGTTGCGACAGAAGAAGCACTCATGGAAGGATCTTGTGTTGCAGGACGAGAAAAAAGTCCTAGACGGTGTTGAAGGCAAGCTTTTCGATATCGAAGTCGAGATCGAGGTCGGCCAGACCGGCCAGACCGGCCAGACCGGCCAATTCGCCCTGGCGATCCGCGGCGCCACGATCTCCTACGACATGAGCACGCGACTGTTGTCGACGCCTGATGGTAAGACAACCTTCCAGCCCGGCAAGGAGGGGCGAATCCGTCTGCGGGTTCTCGTTGATCGGGCATCGCTGGAGCTCTTCGTTAACGACGGGCGGTTGTATGCCCCGCTGATGGCTTCTCCCCGCTTTGGTTGCGACGACATCAGCTTGTTCGCCAGGCGTGGCGCCGTGCGTTTGAAAAGCCTTGTTGTCCACGAACTGAAATCCATTTGGCCCGAGCCGCCAGGCGGTTCGCCGCCTCCGCTGCCGCCGTCGAGGGCAAAGGCCTCCTCGATCTACGGTTTTGGCTACGAACCCGAGTTGGCATTCGACGGGAACTTCCAAACGCGCTGGTGCAGTAGCCGTCCGTACGGCAAGCCGGACTGGCTGCAGATCGACCTCGGAAAAGTCGTTCCCATCCGCGGCGTCCGGCTGCATTGGGAGGGAGCCTACGCCAAGCGCTACCGTCTCTATGCTTCCGAGGATGACAGTCTTTATAGGCTGATCTACGAAACATCCGCAGGCCGGGGAGGCGCCGAGGAAATCAAGGGCCTCTCGGCCAAGGGACGCTTCTTGCGGATTACATGCCTGGAACGCGGCACCGACCAGGGCTTCTCGCTGTGGGAAGTCGAGGTCCTGAAAGAATAGACAGAATGACCAAGGCCCAATGACCAAGGGGGGAATTATGAGAGCGAATCTGTAATTACTTCCCGATTTCGGAGTTCAGTCGTTTAGCCGTCGCCGGCACGGCGATGAGATTGGAAGTCTAGCCCTCACCGCCGTGCCGGCGGCGGCTAAACAAATTCCGGAAGTAATTCCTTTACAAGAGCTTATTAGAGCTTATTTGGGGTCAAAGCGTGATTAGTGATTAGGCATTGTCTCTGTGGCGGGAAAGCGATAGAAT
>CAYYOX010000043.1:0-13494 GCA_964473065.1 uncultured Planctomycetaceae bacterium
ACCGTATCGAACAACTCGACTGAAAATGGAAAGCCGAAGAACAATAATGATCATGCGCTACACTGTGTACTTTTTTCTCGTCCTGTTTTCTGCAACCCTTGCCGCTGCCGGCGATAACTGGCCGCAGTTTCGCGGACCGACCGGCGACGGACATAGCGACGCGACCGGGCTGCCGCTTACTTGGAGCGAGACGGAAAACGTGACCTGGAAAACGGCCATCCATGGCCTGGGCCACTCGTCGCCCGTGGTCTGCGACGGGCAAGTCTGGTTGACCACGGCCACCAAGGACGGGCTGGAGATGTTTGCCGTCTGCGTGGATTTGCAAACCGGCAAGGTCATACACGACCTGAAACTCTTCGAGAACGCCGAGGAAGACGTCGACTTCTCGCTCGGGATTAACAGCTTTGCCTCGCCCACGCCGGTGATCGAATCGGGGCGGGTGTATGTGCATTTCGGCACTTACGGCACGGCCTGTCTGGATACCCCCAGCGGCAAAACGCTCTGGCAGCGGCGCGATCTCAACTGCGACCATTCCGTGGGCCCCGGCTCGTCGCCCTTTATGTCCGGCGACCGGCTGATCGTACACTACGACGGGACCGACGTGCAATACCTGGCCGCACTGGATAAGGCCACCGGCGAGACGACCTGGAAGACCGACCGCTCGACCGACTTTGGCGACATCGACGGCGAGCTGCGCAAGGCCTATTGCACGCCGATCATCATCCGCTCCGGCGGCCGCCAGCAGTTGATCAGCCTCGGCGCCAAGGCCGTCATGGGCTACGACCCGGAGACCGGCCAGGAACTCTGGAAAGTCCGTTACGGCGGCTGGTCGAACACGGCGCGACCCGTGTTCGGCCACGGGCTGCTAATGATCACCACGGGTTACCCCCGGCCGACGCTTTGGGCCGTGCGCGGCGACGGCCGGGGCGACGTGACGGACACGCACGTGGCGTGGCGACTCGAGCGCAACGTGCCAGCCAAACCTTCCGCGTTGCTGATCGACGACCTGCTGTTTCTGGTCGACGACGGCGGCATCGCGTCATGCATCGAGGTCGCAAGCGGCAAGAACGTCTGGCGAAAACGGATCGGCGGGCAGTATTCCGCCTCGCCGATCTATGCCGACGGCCGAATCTACTGCTTCAGCCACGAGGCGAAAACCACGATCATCGAACCGGCCCGAGAGTTCAACATCCTGGCCGAGAACGAACTGGACGAAGGGTTCATGGCCTCGCCAGCCGTAGCGGGCAAGGCCCTGATCTTGCGAACCAAGACGCACTTGTATCGCATCGAGCAACAAGAGTAATGTTCTCAGAATTCTGTCGATAAGCACTATCGTCAAACTAACTGGCCTCAAACTAACGGAGATCCCATTCGATGGCAGATCACGAGATCACACGGCGTCAGTTCGTGCGCAACGGTTCGCTGGCGGCAAGTGCCATGGCGGCCGGCTTAGGCGGCACGCAAACCATTCGCGCCGGCGAAGCGGACGAACAAGACGCGAAGAAGATTCGCAGCTACAACCCCGAGATGGAGTATCGCCGCTGCGGACGCACCAATTTCATGGTGTCGGCCATCGCCTTGGGCGGCCATTGGAAACGCATTGACAAAGTCATCGGCGCCGATCGCAAGGGCGGCTGGATGGACAACGACAAGGAGTCGGGATTCGACCAGAATCGCCGCGACGTGGTGACCCGCTGCCTGCAACGCGGTATCAACTGGGTCGACGCCTGCTGCATCCAGGAGGTGCAGGCGTACGCCAAGGCGTTGAAAGGGCGGCGCGAGGAAATGTATATGGCCTGCTCCTGGGAACAGCTTGAAGTCCGCCGGCCGAAGTACCGCACGCTGGCCAAACTCAAAGAGACCATGGATTGGGGACTAAAGGACGGCGGCATCGATTACTGCGATGTGTGGCGAATCACCTGCCACGAGGAAAGTAGCCGCCATAGCGACGCCGAGATGGATGTGGTCATGCAGGCCCTGCAGTGGGCCCGAAAGGCCGGCAAGGCGCGCTTCGTAGGCATTTCGTCTCACGACCAGCCGCACATCAAGCGGATGATCGAGACGTACCCCGAGGTGCTGGACGTCATCTGCACGCCCTACACGGCGAAGACCAAGGCTCTCACCGACAAGAACGGGCTTTGGGCCGCCATGCAAAAACATGACATCGGCTGGTTCGGCATCAAGCCGTTTGCCAGCAACTCGATTTTCAAGGGCGACAGCTCTGTGGAAAGTCCCACCTTCGACGAGGACAACCGCCTTGCCCGCTTGGCGCTGCGTTATATCCTCTGCAATCCGGCCATCACGGCGCCGATCCCCGGGCTGATCTCCCCACAGCAAGTCGACAACGTCGCCTTGGCCGTGATGGAACGCCGCGAATTGGACGTCGAGGAGAAGGCCGAGTTGGAAGAAGCGATGAACAACGCCTGGGCCAACCTGCCGCACCATTACCAGTGGCTAAAAGATTGGGAGTATGTGTAGGCCGATCAACCCACATATCGTATCGAACAACACCCTATAAAGCCGCGACCGTTGGTCGCGCCCCAAATAACTTCGCGCCGGTGGTCGCGCCCCGCAACCTCAAGCAATCAAAATACGGGGAATGTCGGATGAAATGTATTGCGTGGCTGCTGCTTGTCTGCCTGGCGATCACCCCGAACGTGTTCGCCCAGGACGGTAAGACCGTGCCGTTGTCTGACGGCAAGTCGTTCGAGGGCTGGGAAGGAAACCTCAAGGCTTTTCGCATCAAGGATGGCGCCATCGTCGCCGGAACGCTCAAGGGGCCGAACGTGCGGAACGAATACTTGTGTACGACGAAGAAGTACGACAACTTCGAACTGCGGCTGAAATGCAAAGCCGTCCGTATCGATCCCAGCCAGGTCACGGGAACGCTCCCAGTCTATTCTCCCAACGGCGGTATTCAAATTCGCAGCGAACGTCTGCCTAACAGCGGCGAGATGATCGGCTATCAGGCCGACGCGGGGCCAACGGGCTGGGGCGACCTCTACGACGAACGACGTCACCGGATGTTGGTCAAGGTGAAGCCGGAAGAGTTGGCCAAGATCGTCAAAAAGGGCCAGTGGAACGACTACATCATCCGCTGCCAGGGCCTTCACGTGCAGATTTGGGTCAACGGCCACAAGACGGCCGACTACACCGAGCCCGACAAAGCGATCCCCCAAACCGGCGTCATCGGCCTGCAGATCCACGGCGGCCAGCCGGGCGAGCTCTGGTACAAAGACATCACGCTTACGCCGCTGTCGGCGGAGAAGTGACGCATCACAGCAACGCGTGGAGGTAAAGCCCAGTTGCAAGATGGCGATTTCGGGTGTCCCGAATGTAACTTATGTACTTGAAATGGGTTACGCCGTTTGCGTCGGGAAAGGAACGATACTTCGGACATTGCAGCTGGCCAGGGAACTTGGTAGACTGCGAGACATGGTCGACACACCTAAACCCAAACGCCGCTCGTATGGCCTTACGCCGGACCGGATCTCGGTCGGATTGGTGGCGGTGGTGGGATTGCTTGTGACGTCGGAGCAGTTCGGTTGGTTTGGCCTCGATGAAAAGAAGGGCTGGCCAGTCCTGATTGCCGCGGGAATCGTCGGCCTAGCCATTCTGCTTGGCTTGCTTTGTTTCGTCGCGAGCCTGCTGCTTCGGTGGCGGTTCCAGTTCAGTATACGTTCGCTTCTGCTGCTCACCGTCGCCGTTGCCATACTGTGCAGTTGGTTTGTTGTGCGGATGCGGCAAGTCGAACGACAGAGAGGGGCCGTTGATGCAATGAAAGCCGCAGGCTTGGAAGTGTCCTACCGAAAGAAATCGCGGTCGTTGACATCTGAGGCGCTTGGCCCTGCTGCGCTGCGCGACCGTCTTGGCGTCGAGTTCTTCTCGGATGTTGATACGGTCGAGCCTGCCAGTGCCAAATCGGATCCGTTCTCTACTACTGCTAGCCCTCGTGCCCAGCAGTTCAGCGATGATGATGTGGCACTACTGATCAAGGGGTCTCCAAAGGTTAGACGGCTTGTCCTCTCCAAAACACAAGTCACGGATGCCGGGCTGGTCCATCTCAAACGATTCCACAAACTCGAAGACCTCGAACTTGAGCACACGCAAGTCACTGACGCCGGACTCCAGCATTTGAAAGGGCTCGTGACACTACAGATTCTGTATCTCAACGACACACAAGTCACAGACGCCGGACTGGTGCATCTAAAAGGATTGACGAGGCTCCGGTATCTTTCACTGGACCATACGCGCGTTGGCAGCACCGGCTTGCGGCACCTGGAGGCGCTACCTGACCTCAAGACACTGAGACTCTGTGGCACCGAGGTCACTGACGCGGGACTGGAACATCTGGGAGGCCTCAAGAAGCTTGATGGTCTAATCCTCGACGACACCCAGGTCACTGACGCGGGACTGAAGCATTTGGGAGGCCTCAAGGAGCTAACCGTGTTATCTCTCAGGCATACCGGCGTCACCGATGCGGGCTTGGAACACGTTCAGGGGCTCACCGAACTGGTATACCTGAATCTCCGCGATACGAGCGTTACCGACACGGGACTGCAGCATCTGGCGGGGTTGACCAATCTCGAAATGCTGTTCCTTGACAAAACCCACCTCAGTGACGCCGGGCTGGAACACCTCAGTGGGCTTAAAAAACTGCGCGTTCTAACGTGTAACAGCACCCAGGTCACGGATGTGAGCCTCGAACATCTGAAGGGATTGACTAACCTGGAAACCCTGGTTGTCCCATCAGAAGGGATCACGGATGCGGGCGCGAAGGAACTCCAGCAGGCGTTGCCGAAATGCCAGATTCACCGCTAACGACTACCGCGGACTCACTCGTATGGCGAGTGAGTGTCGGTCGATCTGCTCGCGTCTGCGTCTCATTTTACCACCCTTTCTTAAACGCGGATGCAAGGCGCTCTGATCAAGGCGAGGCAAGTCAGGGAGCGTCCCCGGCAGCCCGTTTGACTGCGGCTACTTGATCGCTTATACTCAAAGTCCCAGAGCTTGGAAGTAACCTCGAAAGGCACAGGACTCGAAATGATATCGCGATTGACACTTAGGATTACTATTCTTGCCGTACTACTAACAGGAATGACCACGGGGCAAGTCTTCGCCTACACCGCCGTAACGCTTTCCGGCGAGTGGTCATGCCGGCTGGATCCGCAAGGCGTCGGTGAAAGCGAACAATGGTTCGAGCAGGCCGCGGGCACAAAGGTCCGCCTGCCCGGCTCGACCGACGAGAATCGTCTCGGCCAGCGCAACGAGGAAAACGACGGCTACAACCATCTGACCCGGGTCTACCCATACGTCGGCCCGGCATGGTATCAACGAGAAGTCGAGATTCCTCCGTCGTGGAAAGACAAGCACATAGGGCTGTTCCTCGAACGCTGTCATTGGCAGACCAAGGTCTGGGTTGACGGCCAGTATGCGGGCACGCAGGACAGCCTTTGCACGCCACACCAGTACGATCTAAGCCGGCTGCTGACTCCCGGCAAACATCGGCTGACGATCTGTGTCGACAACACACCGAAACACGCGCTCGGCGCGTTCGCTTCGTCGATCTCGGAAGAAACCCAAACCAACTGGAACGGCATTGTCGGGCGGATCGAACTTCGGGTACGCGATCAGGTGTGGATTGAGGACGTACAGGTCTATCCGGACATTGCGCGAAAAGAAGCCACAGTCCGTCTGAAGATCGGTAATCAAACCGGCAACCCGGTCGAGGGCGTAGTGGTCTTGCGGGCCTCGAGTGAAGGCTTGCCCGACAAGCCTTATCGAAGGCTCCAGTACACGGCAAATGATGCAGAGACGACGTTGACCGTTCGCCTGCCAATGGGCGAGAACGCCGGTTTGTGGAACGAGTTCTCGCCGAGGATTTATCGGCTGCGAATCGCGATGAGAGGCAATGGGGTGAACGCCGTCTATACCGATCGGCACGAGACGACCTTCGGCATGAGGGAGCTTGCCGCCGAAGACAAGCAATTCGTGCTCAACGGCGACAAGATCTTCCTGCGCGGGACGCTGGAGTGTTGCATCTTCCCGTTGACCGGCTATCCGCCGACCGATGAAGCGGCTTGGCAGCGCATCTTCGGTATCTGCAAGTCCTACGGGTTGAACCACATGCGATTCCATTCCTGGTGCCCGCCGGAAGCAGCCTTTGCCGCCGCCGACAAGGCCGGGTTCTTCCTCCAGGCGGAAGCCCCCAGGGCCAATGTAGGCACTCACGCCCCACGGGACCAGTTCATTCAGGAAGAAGCTCTTCGCATTCTCGATACCTACGGGAACCATCCGTCCTTTGTGTTGATGTCGACGGGCAACGAGCTATCCGTATCCAATAGCGTTCTGTCGTCTTTGTTGACAACGCTGCAAACGCACGATTCCCGGCGCCTTTACACGGCCAGCACCGGCACGGGCCCCCAAACGTCCAAGGGCGACTTTCGGGATCGGGCCGAAGGGCGGGGAATCCGCGGCCCGGCCACGACCGGGGACCTAAGCGCGCAGGTCGAACACTTCCCCGTTCCGCTGGTCTCTCACGAGATCGGGCAATGGGCCGTCTATCCGGCGCTGGACGAAATCGAGAAATACACCGGCGTGCTGAAGCCGCGCAACTTCGAGTTGGTGCGCGACGACCTGAAGGCCAAGCACATGCTCGACCAGGCCGCCGAGTTCACGCACGTTACCGGCAAGCACTCCGCGCTGCTCTACAAGGAGGAGATCGAAGTACTCCTGCGCACTCCGGGTCTGGCCGGATTCCAACTACTGGACCTGCACGACTATCCCGGCACCGGAACGGCGCTGGTCGGGCTGCTGGACGCCTTCTGGGATTCCAAGGGCGTGATCGCGCCCGAAGAGTTCCGGCAGTTCTGCAACGAAACCGTCCCGCTGTTGCGCATGCCCAAGCGGGAATACCTATCGAGCGAAACCTTCGCCGCCACGGCCGAAATCCTCCATTTCGGCCCGCGCGCGATCGCCAACGCCGAACCGATATGGTCGATCGAGGACGAATCGGGCCAAGTCGTTGCCGCGGGCCCGTTTCCGACCGTTTCGATTCCGCGTACGCAGCGAATTGCCTTGGGGAAGATCGAGGCCGATCTTGCCGGCGTCGAGCGGGCAGCCAAATTGACCGTCACCGTGGCGATTGAGGGAACCGAAATTGCCAACCGTTGGGACATCTGGGTCTACCCGGCGGAGATCGACGTCGACTTCCCCGCGGACATCGTCGTGAGCAAGACCTTGGACGCCAAGGCGATCGTCGCCCTTGAAGAGGGAAAAAGCGTTTTGCTGCTGCCCGCGCGGCCTCATCTCGAAAAGGCTCTCCCCGGGCGTTTCCTGCCCGTGTTCTGGAGCCCGATATGGTTTCCCAGCGCCAACGTCCCGATGAGTATTCTCTGCGATCCGAAACATCCTGCCTTAGCCCACTTCCCGACCGATAGCCACAGCAATTGGCAATGGTGGGACCTGTTGAGCAATTCCAGTTCGGTCGTCCTGGACGAACTCCCGCCGGAGTTCCGCCCCATTGTCCAGGTGGTTGACAACTTCAGCCGCAACCACCGGCTGGGGAACCTCTTCGAGGCCACCATCGGCAACGGAAAACTTCTGCTGTGCGGCATCGACATCGACAAAGATCTCGATCGGCGCCCCGCCGCCCGTCAGTTGCGGCACAGCCTGCTTCAGTACATGAAGGGCTCTTCGTTCAATCCCGGCCAGACGCTCGATATCGAAACGCTCAAGGGGATGTTCCGAGCGCCGCCGGTGCTGATCTCGCTGGGCGCCAAAGTGATCAGCGTCGACAGCGAAGACGTCGCTACCGGCAACATCGCTGCCAACGCCATCGACGGTGACCCGAGCAGCTACTGGTGTACGCAGTGGGGTGACGTCGAGCCGACCTTTCCCCACGAGATCGTCATCGACATGGGCCGGGAAATCGAGCTGACCGGTTTCCGACTATTACCGCGACAGGACGGCAACGCCAACGGCTGGTTCGAGCGCGGCGAGTTCTACGTCAGCAACGACCCGGTCAACTGGGGCCAGCCGGCCGCCAGGGCACAGTTTCCCGTCACGGCAGAAGAAAAGAAAGTCACCTTCGACAAGCCGCGCACCGGACGCTACATCCGTCTGGTCGCGACCGACGGCGTTGCGGGCAACCCCTGGGCCGCCATCGCCGAACTCGACATCATCCCAGCCAAGGAACCAAAATAAGTTCGCCAGCAACCCACTAGCCAAATGGGGCAAGCGGAGAAAGAATCGCACGCCAGAAACCTCGTCCGCCACGGCTTGACGGGGTTTTGAATTACGACATGGTAATATCGGACATCCCGAACACAACTTATGTACTCCAAACGAGTTACGCCGTTTGCGTTGGGAATGGAAGGTTTTCTGGGTTCGCACGGCTCAGCGCCGGTCTTGTCGCTCTGCCGCTTCAGAAATAGACTACGGCTTCGAGTTGTGCGTGTTATGCTGCAAGTGGATGCAGCGTTTGTCCGGCAGGCGCGCCATATACGCTCATTCGGATCGTAGCCCTTCGCCTTTCTCCTATATGCCAACGCAATCTACTGCGGCTCGGCGGTGGAAAGCGGGTTCGCCATGATGGCGGCCGGATCGTAAACCTGTACGGTGATCGCCGCCAGCAGGGGCACGTAGTCGACGTTCTTCAGTCTGAACTCGATGTGAGCTATCGGCACCGACGGCCTCTTCGGCCGGTAGGAAAAGAGCCGCATCTGGTACCTCTTGGTGCCGTGATCTCTTGTGTAGGTCACGACTCGCTCTGTTGCGACAGCCACCGCATCGATATGGCTCAGCCCGTAATACAGCCGGTAATCGGCGAAGTGACGGCCGTTTTCTAAAGGCACAACCTCCCGCTCGCCATCTTTATAGACCAGCACATACTGGCCGATCTCTTCTCCAAAATCCCCGGCTTGGGGATATCCTTTGAAGGGAACCGGCGTCTCGATTCCGGGCGTCCCCTCCATCCAGTAGGGCAACATGGGCAGGGAAGCCGGCGGTTTGGCTGCGAGGCTGTTGAAGCACACGTGGCCCAGGAATTCCAGTTCAGCGGCGGCCCGGCCCACCGGGATTTCAACGAGCGGGTTCTGCCCGGAAAGGGCCACCAGTTGCCGCTCGAGCAGAAACGGCAGGCCGGCTACGGCCACTCTTCCCAACGCCAGGCGCTGGGGATAGGCCAACGGTGAGACGGCCTCCAGTTCGCCAATCACCCGGTCTGAATTGACCACGCCCGAAAGGTCCAACAACTCGTAACCGGGGTATCTTTCCATGGCCTCGGGCGCTAGCGGGCGGGGTGATTTTTCCAGCGCCGAAGGCACGAGAGAGCGGCCCCTAGGGGGAAGAACCTGTTTGCCCGTGTAGAGCGACTTCAAGGCATAGTAGGTCTCGTAAGGTCGGCGGAATTTATCCACCACCGACCAGTGCAGCAGGCCCTGCTCCGTAAATCGCGGCATCGGAATGTCCTGGTATTCCCAAAACCAGACCCCGGCAATCCGTGGGCCTTGGTCCACAACCAGGCTCGAACGTTCAAGATAGTATCGGCCTTCGCGAAGCAGGCTGGCGTAAGAATTGTTGGGGCCGCCCCACTCCGAAATGACGTAAGGAAGATCGTCCGGCAGGAACTTCTCGATTTCGGCGTAGCGGCCGTTAAAGGCGAACCCGTACCCATTCTGGCAGATAAAGTCGATCCCCGTCTCGCGATATTTCTGCCAGGGCGCCGACTGCTCGGTCCAATGGGCATTGTCGACGATCGTTAGCAGGCGGTTCGGATCGAGTCGTCGAACGAACGCCACCATTTCTTTCATATACCCGGGGTCGGTGCCGGCCTCGTTCGAAATGATCCACGCAGCCACGGCCGGATTGTTCCAATCGCGCCGGATCAGACCGCCCAGGCAGAACTTGGCGCTTTCGACCACCTTGGGGTCCTTCTGATTGAGGCCGAAAACGGGCGGTTCGCCGCTGGTCAACAGGCCGTGCCGCGCCGCCAGTTCGGTGATGTAACGATGCTGCGGGTAGTGTCCAAGCCGCAGGAAATTGCAGCCCAGCGATTTGATGTCCGCAATCTCGGCTTCCATCTGGGTTCGCGAGAGGGTGTGCCCCTGGTCGCCGTAAATGTCATGGCGGAAGATTCCCTTGACAAAGAACTTCTCCCCGTTGAGAAAGAAGTCTCGCCCGCGAGCCACGAACTCTTTGAACCCGGTAAGGGCGGTAAACCGATCCAGCTCTTCCTGGGGTCTGCGAAGCTTCAGGACGAGTTCATACAATTCCGGAGCATCGGGTGACCAGGGCCTGAGATCGGCAAGATGGAATTGCACGGTGTGACGGGACTTGCCCGGAGCGGCCACCAACTCTGCCTCGAACTTTTGCACGCCCGCCGCGTTTTCCAAACGCCCGGCAAGCTGCAGTTGCTCCGTCCGGCCGCTCGTATTGACCACCCAGACATGAAGGCTGCAATCGGCACGCGTGAACTCCTCCGACAGTTGATAATCCAGCCGGGCGTTCTCAATGTAGACGGGTGCCTTCAACTCCAGGTTGACATCGCGGACGATGCCCCCGAAACGCGGAAAGGCGGTGACCCACTGGCGCCCCCACGGCTTAAAACCGCCCAGATCAGTCAGCTCGACACGCAGGTGATTCTCGCCCGATTCGACCTGGTCGGTAACGTCCATTGAAAACGGGGTATACGGTCCATACTCTCCCAGTTCATGGCCGTTGACAAACACCTTGCCGGTCATCACGATGCCGTCGAACCGAAGCAGCACTCGCCGGCCGGCCGGCAATTCCGGGAGATCAAAATCCCGTTCGAGTGTCGCCCCACCCACCGGAAGGTAAGTCGACGGCACGACGATCTTTTTCCGTCCCTCGCCGTGAATGGAAAACGTCCACTCGCCGTTGAGGCTGATGCGACGATTCCCAGCGGGCTCGTCCGGTCCAGCCATCAAGGAAGCGGGGAGGAAAGCCAGCATCGCCACGGACGCCGAAAAAGCAGCTTTGCCAAATGAATGCACGGGGTACCTCTCTATATGAGTGGACGAAGAACAAGACAAGTCCTATTGAGTTCCGATACTGGGGGGACCAACTCAAACGGCACAAGGTCGAGTCTAGCAACAGCTGCGACGATTGCAAGCAGGTTCATAGCGGCTGCAGCCTGCTTTCCGCCAAGCACAGTGTCAGGACCAGCCCAGGCCAAAGAGCAAGGGGCCCAGCTTTGATGCGGGAGACGCGTCAAGAAACCACCCTGCGCGAAACACTCCTACGGCGGGCGGGGACTTGACGCAGGTGACGCCGGAATCCATGCTCAATCGGGTGGTAAATGTCAGGCAATCGACGCCGTCGCAGGCGACGCGCCCAGCGCCGGCCAAAATAGCGATCCCAGCATCCTCATCCCCCTTGCATCGCCACGCCCGGTGCCCCACAGTTTAAGAGACAGTGTGTCCCGGCGGATCCTTGTCCATTTCTCCATGTCGGTAATCACTCATTTCCCTCGCGATTCTAAGCGTTGTGCGACCTGTATCGATCATTTGACAAATACAAGTCTTGCTCAGAATCAGCGAGCAAGGGTAATGAGCGCTGCACTTTCAGAACGGCGAAACGCCCCGGACAATCGCTGCACTTTCAGGCCGGCGTTTACAATAATCCCGTGCCGAACAGGATTGATTCCTGACGGCCGCTCTCCCCACCTTCTGCTCCCTCCAATAGTCAGCGATTCCCCCATTCGAAGTGGGTGATGGCCGGCGTGCGGCGTCACCGAAAAAATTAGGTCATCCCTATTGACCGGGCACGGCCGGCGGCTATAATCACCTAATAGATTAGGTGAGTGAGTTCTTTTCGACGGAGAAGGTGATGAGCGAGATAGCGCCCAGCGGACGGGAGTTGGAGATTCTGAAGGTGCTCTGGGACCTGGGGCCGGCGAGCGTGCGCAACGTGCATCAGCGCATGTGCCCGAACGGCGAGCTGGCCTTCAATACGGTGCAGACGCTGCTGCGGATCATGGACGACAAGGGGTTGGTCTCACACAAGCAGCAGCGCCGGACGTTCATCTACACGTCCCGATACACCCGCGAGCGTGCGACCTCGCGGTTTCTGGAGCGAATGTTCGACGGGGCGATCGATCAGGTTGTGTTGAGCATGATAAGCACGGCCAGTCCTAATCCGGAAGAACTGAAGCAGATCGAGAGGATCGTGGCCGACGCCCGACGCCGCAAACAAGGCCAAGGACAACGAAAAGAGGGTTCCTGAAATGTCGTGCAGTGCATTCATCGGTTCGTGGCTGGTCTACTCGGCCCTTGTGAGCTTGGTGGTCTCGACGCTTGGTAGCGGCGCGGTGCTGCTTTGCCGCCAACCGACGCGGCGATTGCGAATCATCGAACTCACCTTGGCCGGCTGCCTTGTCGCCCCTTGGCTAAGCATGATCCCGGCCTATCCGCAATGGTCCATCGGATGGTGGTACGCGTCACCGTCCGAGCCGCGCGAAGTTGTCGCGATTCCATCGACGGAGCCGGCGTCGATGCCAGTGGTTTCCCAAGCTGATGCCGCGTCACTCTCAGTTTCCGACTCTCCATCGCGGTCGATTGCCGAAACGGTCGAAAGGCCGGCCGCGGCATGGGATGTCGGCTCGTGGCTTGCCGCGCTCTACTTGTTCGGCGTGGCGATTGGCGTCGCATGGTGGTTGGCTGGCGTGGCCGCACTGGCGAGGATTATCTGGAGCGCGCACGCTGCGCCGCCGCGATGCCAGCGGTTGCTTGCGGAGATTGCCGGCCGGCGCAGCGATCAGGTACGACTGTTGGTAAGCCGCCGGGCAAAGCAACCATTTGCCTCTGTTGGCGTGGCAGTTCAACTACCACCCCAACGTGCGACGTGGCGTCGGGCAGTGATCGTCTTGCCCGAAGACTTGTGCGGCGACGAGCAAGCCGTGCGATGGGCGTTGGCCCACGAGTGGGCGCACATTGAGCGTCACCACTTCCAGGCGTGGTTTGTGGCCGGTCTGGTCCGCGTGCTGTTCTACTATCAGCCGCTAGTCTGGTGGTTGCGCCGCCACCTTCGGCTTTGCCAGGATTTCATGGCCGACGCTCGGGCGAGCCGCGAGGCTTCGCAGCCCGAGGATTATGCCGAGTTTCTCACCGACCGGGCCACCGCGGGATCGCACCACCCGGCGATGGTCGGGCTTGGCATGGGTTTTCGTCAACCAGACCTTTACAGGAGAGTTGCCATGCTCGTCCAGAATTCGTCGTTGGAAAGCCGCACACCGCGGTTGTGGAACGCTTTGGTGAGTCTGGCTGCGTTGGTTTTGATTGGTCTGCTGCCGGCTCTGACGTTTACACGTGAATCGACGGCGGAAGAAACGCTGAAGGTCCCGGCATGGAAGTCACCCGTTGCGAAGAAAGTGGAATTCACCACCGAGCCCCGAAACTTCGGCAAGAGAGACAAGATCGTGATCGAGGAGGTCTGGTCAGAGCTTGGAACGCTGGCCAAGGGCGACACCGTGCG
>CAYYOX010000043.1:13594-18941 GCA_964473065.1 uncultured Planctomycetaceae bacterium
TGGCCAAGGGCGACACCGTGCGTGTGAAAGGATATTACACTCTGAATAGCGCCTACATCGCCACGCTGTTGTTTTCCGTCACTACGGATGCGAGTAAAGGCCCTCAGGGTGGATGTTTCATGGAGCGGCCGGTTTGGTCAGGAGCTGTAACTGTGCCGTTCGACTTGGAACTGCCCGTCGCCGTTGATGGCCATCTCCACATCGGCTTCTACAACGTGCGGGGCGGCTGTTTCGGGACCGTGTACTTCGGCACCCGTACGCAAATGAGGGAAATCTCGCACTGGAATCTCGCCGGATGGATGAACCAAGACCGCCTAAGAAGAGGGAAGTGAGAACCCGCGTCCGAAAGGAGAATGCAATGCCGAAAAGAACAAGCTGTTTGCTGGCCTTGGTCTTGTTATGCGGTGTCGGTCAGGCGGGAGTGTCTGTCGCCGATAGCACCCGATTCATCGGCCACATGCCGAAAGGAACCGTTGAATTGGTTGCCGTTACATTTTGGCCACCCACTAAGCAATCGCAGTGGTGGCAACCGGATGGTCTTCTCACATCAATCGGCCCGTTCCTTCCACAAAATCCCAAGCCGATGCCACCTGCCGGCCCTCACCTGCGACAACGTGGCTTGGGCGCGAAGGCACTTGTATGCCTTGTTCGCTGTGAGAATATCCCAGCCGACGCATCGTCCCCCCTCGGCGGGTTCAACTCGGACACAACGTGGCCTTGGCGTACAGTAATGACAGGCTTGGGCTGGCCCTGGTCCGCCTCATTGGATGGCAACTACGTCATACACCATGCCCAGGGGCCGCGACCGAGCAGAACGAGGGTCTACGGCAGGAGTCCATTGATTGGCGGCTCGCCATCCTGGTATGCCGCCAATAAAACCTCTTTGGCGGATGGTCGTGGTGGCCCCGCTCGAAACCAGGCTCGTTCGTCCCAGCTCGCGGCTACGGATCGGGCGTACCCCTACGCTGACGGCAAGGTTGGCCGAGAATACTACCAGATGTTCTACGTGAATTTTCTGGCTTCTGCCCCAATGACCGACTTGCGGGTTGGCATCAGCATGGGCACATGGGAGACGGTGCTAACGGAGAAACCCGAGAGCGCCCGTAGGGAGGTGTTCAATAGCGATGGCGAGCAATGGACGGTGATATTCCAAAAGCAGAGGGTGACCGGACGAAAGGCCCCTGGGAAAACGTTGGTCAGACACACGGTGCCCGTGGGCAGATTCGCTATGCGGTTGGTAACCGTGGCCGACGACGGCACTGAAGACGCGTTTGTCGTTGGGCGACATTGGGACAATCGCATTTCTGTTACCCACCGACCGCGATCCTCGATCCAGGAGTTTCGGTTGCAGGTGCGTCCGTACCACTGGGTCGAGTTCCAGGGCATCTCACTCCAACCCGGGCAGAAGACGCGCGTGACGGTTGTTCCGTTGGACGCTCCGTGAACACTGGGGAGCCGCTGACCAGACGTACTTTCGACCACTTAAGGAATTCCAGATATCCAGATTATCCAGCGGTACATTACGGCAATGTTTGGAAAACCCGTTGTAGGCTATTCCCAGACTTGGCGACAGCTTGTCGCCTGAAATCCCGTTGGCCAAAGAAGAGGAGGAGTGTTATGAAGCGACTACCGTTACTTGTGCTTTTGGGTGCCGTGATTCGTCCGTTTCCTCAGCGGGCATCCGTCCCATCGCCGCTGCCGTCAATTCGATTCAGAAGGAGAAACATCATGCGCTGGGTACTTTCGTTCGTCGGTGTCGCCGTTGTCCTGACAACTGTTGCTCCTGTTGGCGGAGCGGAGACGATTACGTTTGATGAGCCGGCGGTGGTGAGTATCCTCGGTACCAGTATTCTTCAGCTCAACGTGGGCGGGGTGACGTTCACGCCTGAGGGTGTTCCTTGGGTCAGCGTGCCGCTGGTCACCCCTCGTACGACCTTCGACGATCGCTCCCCGAGCCCGTACCCCTATGACTTCATCAGCGGTAATCTGCTGCAGGTGCATAGCACCGAACTTCGGGTCGACTTTTCCCAGCCGGTCTCGTCCTTCGGGTTCGGTGCGGCGCTCGACGCGACGGCCAGCCCTGGGCAGATGCAGATCGACCTATTCGACAGTGGTCTTGGAAGCCTGGGCACTTTCTTTCTGACACTCGACCGGACGCTGGTGTCCCAGCTCGGTGGTACGAATTCCAACTCGGAAGGCCTGTTCTTTGTTGGTGGTCTTGCCGGCATGTCTCACGCCCGGATCACCAACTTTGGGGACGGCACCATCGACGAATCTGAGATTAACTTCGTTGTCGACAACGTCACCTTCCAGCCAATTCCTGAACCCTCAACCCTGCTCCTTCTCTCCGTGGGCCTTGTTGTAGCCGCACATCGACGGTGGAGGCAGCGGTGCCAACAACGCACGAGCGGCAGAGTTCGGCACCCATGCTGAATTAGCTCTCAACCAGAATACGATTCTCCGCGCCTACGAACGGCTCACCGCCGAAGGGCTTCTCCAACGGCGGCACGGCGACGGGGTGCATTGTCGGACACGTCGAATTCCCAAGGTATTCTGACACACCGCCCGGAGCCGTCAGCAAAACGGCAACCACCAGGGTCGGCAACCGTGTCCTTCTCACTTTTCGTTCTCCTCTTTCACAACAGTAGAGCCGAGGTCCGGCATCGGTGGCGCCTGGGCCGGAGCGATCCGCTGGCGAACACCTTTGACCAGGGCTACCGCTGTCAGCAGGAACCCCAGTGGCGTCCAGATAACAAAGCTCAGAACTACGGGGAGGAAGAGGACCGGCTTTCCCGCAAGTGTCGACAATCCCAGAGCCAGGCCGAGCAGCAGGGCGAAAAGGATCTTGATGAGCTTCAACTCCCGGGAGTCCACCTCGGCCATGTTGTCGGGCAGCGGTTCGCGCCTGCGGTGCAGACAGAGGCCGGCGATGGCCAGTGCGTAGAAGACGAAGGTGAGCAGTTGAACGGGGGCCGAAGGCAGTCCGTCGGGCCTTAGGAAGGGATACGTTACTCCATACAGCAGGATGAGATATATGCACAGCCCGACAAATCCCCGGCCGCCGAAGACCACGATGCGGCGCCCATCCGAAGAGTCCAGGGCAGGCCGTGCTAATCGTGACAGCACAAGCAGAAGCACGAGCACGAATGCCAGATTGAGGGCCAGATTCGCCGGACCACCCGAGTTCATTGCCAGCACGGTTGCGAAGGAGAGCAGCAGGTAGGCCTGCACCACACGCGCGCCCTTGCTCTTTGCGGTGAACCAGGCGAGGTCCGGAAACAGTCGTCGCAGGGGCGGGCAGAGTAGGCAGGCCACTATCAGCGGGAGGAGAAAGGACGCTACCGGGTGAAAGATGAACACCATGCTGATCTCGGAGTATCCATACGGCCCGATGCTACCCATGGCGAACTTGCCGTCACCGCCGTAGCCGTGCCAGATAACCTTGGTGATCCAGAACTCGTACAGGCCAAAGAGAACGCCCCAGAGGTAGAGCGACGACAGCGACGTCCTGCCTGTGCGGACGGCGAGCGTTGTGAAGAAGAAGAAGTGCGCGAAGTAGAGCCAGTAGGTCACCACCAAGGTCCAGGGATGCCACAGTCCCATCTTGATGGACGCACCGGAGAATACCTCGGCGCAGATGAGAATGATCAGCCCGACAAGAAGCCGTGCGAACACGAGACGGCACCACGAAATACGCGGCGGGCTGCCTCCCGCCTCCGGATTCGATGAGAGGGCGTGCTCGACAATCCCGTCGGATTGCGACATGGGTATGCTCCCGTCAACCATTGATGAATTCCTCTCCCAAGGGGTGTCATGCGTCACCGAAGGTGGGTTTCGATGACTAGGCACTTAGTATTATTCGCTGCTGTGAATCGAATATTGGGCCAGAATCTCTGCTTTTCAATCAGATGCCATCGAGGCTGGTTGTTCCTCAACAGCGCGATGGATTCGAGCATTGAAAGAGCCGCTCGTCAGCCGCGCAACAACCCAGCGTCTACCAGGTCTATGAACGCTGATGCCGGAAATCACACCGCGGCTCGTGCGACCCAACCGTTTCTTGCGTGTCCCGAAATACCACCCTTTCTTAACACGCGGATGCCGGAGAATTCGGATCGGGGAGCGCCCAGGGCAGGCGGCAGCAGACTCGTTTGACTGCGGCTATTGGAGCGTTTATACTCAAAGTCCCGGCAGTCTCGAGAACTCGTGAAAAGCTGCGAAAGGAAAACCCATGACTCAACGAAAATGGTCTCGACGTGAAATCCTTGGATCCGGCATGGCCGCGGTTGGCGCGCCGTATCTGGTCCCATCGAACGTGCTGGGCCTCGACGGCGCAACGCCGCCGAGTGAGACGGTGAAGGTGGGCATTGCCGGACTTGGGGGGCGGACGCACTGGGTCCTTCAAAATGAGGATCTGCCCGGCGGCCGGATCGCGGCCGTGGCGGATTGTTTCCGACCTCGCTGCGACCAGATCGTCGCCAAGATGAGCCCGCTACGGCCCGATCTGAAACCGGAGACCTGGAACAAGTATTCCGGCATCCGAGAAATGATCGAAAAGGAAAAACCGGACGCCGTGTTCGTCGAGACGACCACCCACGCCCGGGTTTGGTGCATGATGCACGCCATGGCGGCCGGCGTGGATGTCTATGGAGAGAAGCCGCTGACGCTGACCATCGAGGAAGGCCGGATCCTGGCCGACGCCGCGGGCAAGTCGGGCCGCATCCTGCAAACGGGAACACAGCAACGCTCGATGCCGGTCAACCGGTTCTACAGCAAGCTCGTCCGCGAGGGGGCCATCGGAAAGATCAAGGAAGTCATCGTCTACAATTACATCGGCGCCGGCCCGTGGCAGCCGCAAGCCGGGCAGCCACAACCCGGGCAGACAGTCCCCGAGGGACTCGATTGGGACCTCTGGACGAACCAAGTCGAGTTGCGCCCCTATCATTCGGCGATGCACGGTGGTTGGGCCAACTACTCGGATTACGACGACGGCGGGCAATCCTGGGGTATGACCGGCTTCGGCACCCACTCGTTGGATCAGGTTCAGTGTGCACTGGGCACGGACGACGCGGGCCCGGTGGAGGTCTGGGTTGGCGAGAAGGGCAACAACGGCTGGCCCCGCGTCATGATGCGTTACGCCAACGGCATGCTGCTGAAGATGGTCGGGGAGCGACACACGCTCGAAGACCTGGGTGCGATCTTCCGCGGCGAGCAGGGCAACATCGAGATCCTCCGCGCCTACGCCCGGGCGAACCCCAAGGAATTGCTCGAAGGTGCCCCGCCGAATAGCCCACGCGGCCCGAAAGAGTCGATCCCCCACATCAAGAACTTCCTCGACTGCGTCCGCACG
>CAYYOX010000044.1:0-6843 GCA_964473065.1 uncultured Planctomycetaceae bacterium
CGACATGCTCGGGCTTTTCGACCGGGAACATGTCGGTGGCCAGAATCCGCGTGTGAAAGGGGGCCAGCAACTCGGCCAAGCGGCGTCCCACCCCACCCAGACCGACAATCCCGACCGTGCTGCGCGTCAAATCCCGGGTGGGCCGGCGGATGAACTCTTTCTTCTGTTGGGCCCCAAAAAACACCGGCAGACTGCGACACCAGCCGGTCATCAAGGCCACGGCATGTTCGGCCACCTGATCGCCCAGCACGCCCGAGGCACTGGTCACGTCGATCGGCGACTCGATCACCGATGGCACGAGGCAATGGTCCATGCCGGCGGCCGACGACTGGATCCACTGCAAGCGGCCCTGCTGCACAATCCGATCCCAATCGACCGGAACCTTGGCATGACCGCAATAGACGTCGGCCGCCAAAAGCTCGTCAGCCACCCGTTCCTGTCCGGCGTCGATCACCTCGGCCCCCGGGGAGGCCTCGGCAATTTGTCGGCAATGACGTTCTTCAACCGGATAACAAAGGACAATACGCATCGGCAGCACTGATAGGGGATGAATCTCGGGATTCGAAACGGCCCATTGTGAACGATCAACCGCCGCAGGGCCAGTAGTCCAACCCACAACAACCATCCATTCGACCGTTTAGCGGGACCGCTTGCGGCCCGTTTTTCGACCAACCCCCAACCTGCGGGGTTGAATTCAAACCCGGGACCCTGGCGAGAAAACCGGAAAACGGCTACAATGGACGGTAGCAGTGGAGAGTAGTTTCCTGCCTGGTGTGTGGTCCGATGCTCTCGTTGGCAGCCTGCCCGCCTTGGGCCGCACTTGCCTTGGTTTGTCCGTCGCGCCGCCGGTTCGCTCCAGGCGCGGGAATTCTGGGAACACGACAATATGGGTAAGAACGGATTTCAGTTTGGCGCGTTGACCGTGGTGCTGTTGGTGGCCTTGCGGCTGTCGATCGGGTCTCACTTCCTGTACGAGGGTGCTTGGAAGATCAAGCACGCGGACAAGTTCTCGGCCACGCCCTTTCTGACGCAAGCCAAGGGACCCTTTGCGCCGCTGTTCTACGCCATGGTGCCTGACCTGGACGGCCGCGAGCGGTTGAAGATCGAAACGGACGACAAGGGCCAGGAATCGATCACCGGCCAATGCTTCCTGGATGCCTGGGACAAGCTGCGAGCGGATGTCGAGCGGAAATACAACCTGACCGACGAACAGAGGGAGCAGGTCGACAAGCTGCACAAACGGTTCGCCAAGAGTCTGCGGACCTATCTGGCAGAGAACCAGGAGGACATCGCCGTCTACTTCGGCAGCCTGGACCGTTTCGAAGCGGAGAAGGCGGCCGGTACCGACCGGGCGGCCTATCGTGAGAAACGCTTCTGGGATCGGCAGCAGGAACTCCGCCGAGAAGTCAAGGTCTGGCTCGGCGAAATCGATGCCATGGGCGAGAGCTATCAGTATACGCTTTGGAACAACGTGCTCGACGAAGACCAACGCAAGCAGGGATCGTTGCCGGTGGAGACGACCTTCTCCGACTTCCTCGACTTCTCGATCACCTACGGGCTGACGGCCATCGGGTTGTGCCTGATGCTGGGGCTCTGCACGCGGCTGGCCTGTCTGGGTGGGGTCGCTTTCTTGGTCTCGGTGCTAATGACGCAGCCGCCTTGGCCGACGATTTACCCGCCCGCCCCGCCGATGGTCGGGCATGCCTTATTGGTCGACAAGAACTTCGTCGAGATGATGGCCCTGCTGGTGTTGGCCAGTACGACCGTAGGCCGTTGGGCCGGGCTCGACCTGTTCCTTTACAAATACATCGGGCAACCGTTACTCGAAAAACTCAACTTCACGAAATAAGAGGATAGGCAAAATGAACCTCACTCCGGAAGAAAAGGCCGTCGGTCGAGAGAATTTCCATGCCGCGATCGGCAGCCAGGAGACCCGACGCGATTTCCTCAAGCAGGGCATCATGGCCGGCGCGGTCTCCGGCGGCGGGCTCGGCGCGTTCTACTTCGGCTACGAAGCCTCGGTCCCCAGCCCGGTCCGCGTGGGTGTGATCGGCACGGGCGACGAAGGCAGCGTGCTGATCGGGGCCATCAACCCGGCGTTCATCGAGGTCAAGTCGATCGCCGACATTCGACCTTATAATCAATACCGTGCATTCCACGGCGACGTTTACAGCCCGATCGCGAAGAAGGTCCGTTGCGGACTGATGAAGAAGTACGGCTGGAGCACTCGGGATGAGGCCGAGAAGCACGTGAAGGTTTACGGGCCCTACGAGGAACTGCTTGCCAACGCGAAGGCGGACGGGCTGGAGGCGGTGATTATCGCCTTACCGCTGCACCTGCACGCCCCGGCCGCCGTGGCTGCCATGAAGGCCGGCTTGCACGTGCTGACCGAGACATTGATGGGCCATAGCGTGCACGAGTGCAAGGAGATGGCCCGGGTGTCCGAGCAGACCGGCTTGTATCTGGCGACCGGCCACCAGCGTCACTACAACATTTTGTACGACAACGCGGTCGACACGCTCAAACGGGGCCTGCTGGGTGACTTGCACTACATCCGAGCCCAATGGCATCGCGGCAACATGCCGGGCAGCGACAGTTGGCAGCAGCCGATGCCCAAGGACCTCAAACCGGGTGACGTACAGGCCGAGCGACTGGCCAAGGACCTGAAGAGTTGGCAACGGAAGCTGGCGTCGGTTACCAGCGGGACGGAGATCGAGGAGTGGACCAAGAAGGTCAATCAGAAGAAGGCCCAGTTGGCCGACGCCCAGTTGCAGGGCAAGGTCGAAGGTTTTGGGTACGAGGCCAAGCAATACAAGGATGCCGACGGCAAGGTGCTCTACGATCGACCGGCGGCCGAGGAGTTGATTCGCTGGCGGCTGTGGGATCGGACCGGCGGCGGATTGATGGCCGAGTTGGGGAGCCATCAGTTGGACGCGGCCAGTATCTTCATCTCGGCCATGCACGGGGGTAAGAAGCAATATCCGCTGAATGTGGCGGCGGCGGCCAATCGGCCCATCTTCCCGATGGATCGCGACGTGAACGATCATGTCTATTGTCTGTTCGAGTTTCCCGCCCCGGGTTACGACGCGGACGACCCGGTCCTAAGTCGCAAGAAGATCGGCGTGCAATATGCGTCGATCAACGGCAACGGGTTCGGCGGTTATGGCGAGATGGTCTTCGGCACCAAGGGCACGCTGATCTTGGAGAAGGAAAAGGAAGTGATGCTCTTCCAGAGTTCCTCGAAGAGCAAGATCAAGGTGGCCAAGGGCCCGACGATGGACACGCAGGCTTCCGGCGACGACCAGTCGGCGGCCGTGGGCAAGGCGGCCACGCAGGATGTCAGCCGCGGCTACACCGAGGAAGAGGAACACTGGGCTTGGTGCATCCGCAATCCGGCGCCGGAGAACAAACCCCGCTGCCATCCCAAGGTGGCGTTGGGCGACGCGGTAATCGCCCTGACGACCAACATCGCGGCCCAGGAAGGCCGGCGGATCGAGTTCAAGCCCGAGTGGTTCGACCCCCACAGCGACGAGACGCCCGAGGGCGTGAAGCCGGATATCAGCCGCTACGACGGTTGAAGTGTCAGGCCGGATCGGGTATCCTCCTTGATGTAAAGCCGCCGGTGGTGGCGGCTGGGTGGCTCGGTCTGGGGCTTCGCAAGCTCAGCCGCCAGCCACCCAACGCGACCAGCGGTCGCGGCTTTATAGGACTCAAACGAAGGAGAATCCGATGGAAAAATGGCCCCTAGGCGTGTTTGCTAGTATTGACGCCGGTTTGGGAGTGAATCTGGACGTGGCCCATGAGTTGGGCGTGCCGACGATCCAGTTGCAGGCCCCGCAACAAGCGACCCGAACGCAAGAGAACGCCCAAAAGTTCCTTGCCCGGCTCGGCGAGTTGGGGATCAAGATCAGCGTGGTGTTCGGCGGCTTCGAGGGCGAGAGCTACGCCGACATCCCCACCTGCCAGCAGACGGTCGGGCTGGTGCCGCCGGAGACCCGGGCCGCGCGAACCCAGGAGATGAAAGAGATTGCCGATTTCGCCAACCTGCTCGGCGTCGACGCGGTCGGGCTGCACTTGGGATTCATTCCGCACGACGCGGCCGAGCCGATGTACGGCGAGGTGTTGGCGGTGACGCAAGAGGTTTGCGACCACTGTCAAGGTAACGGGCAGCGGGTTCATTTAGAGACGGGCCAGGAATCGGCCGACGGGCTGTTGCAGTTCCTTTCCGACGTGAAACGCGACAATCTGTTTGTGAATTTCGACCCGGCCAACATGATCCTCTATGGGTCGGGCAATCCGATCGAGGCCCTGAAGAAAGTCGGCTCGTATGTCCGCAGCGTACACTGCAAGGACGCCACCTGGGCTGCCAATCCGGGCCAGGAGTGGGGCGCGGAAGTGGCGCTCGGCGAGGGCGAAGTCGGCATGGAAGAATTCCTCCGCACGCTCGACGAACTGGGCTACGACGGCCCGTTGACCATCGAGCGAGAAATCCCGCAAGATCCGGCACGTCAGAAGGAAGAGATCGGCGGCGGTATTTCCTTGCTGAATGAGTTGAAGGCGAAGATCGGGTAAGGCCGCCAGTATAAAGCCGCGACCGTTAGCAATATAAAGCCGCGACCGTTGGTCGCGCAAGAGGGAATTCAGAGCGGCCTGCCACGGCGCAGGGGGCGCGACCAACGGTCGCGGCTTTATAGTTCACTGACCAAGAAAGGGACCTACTCATGCCTCGACTGACCATGGACCAGCCCCATTCGTTGGGCCAAGAGGAAGCGACTCGGCGGCTGAAAGAGACGTTCAGCGTTGTGAAGACGACTTACGAATCGCAGGTGAGCGAGTTGCACGAGGAGTGGAACGACCATGCGTTGTCGTTCGGCTTCAAGGTGATGGGCATGAAGATCGCCGGCACTGTGGCGGTGGAAGAGTCGGCGGTGAAGGTGGGCGCCGATTTGCCGCTGGCAGCCGCCATGTTTCGCGGCACGATCGAGAAACGTATCAAAGAAGAGTTGGACCAGTTGCTGGCGTGAGACCCTCGGCTGAGGTTAGCCGATCGGCTGAGGTTAGCCGATCTCGCTGGCCTCGGAGACCAGTTTGTCGAGCGTATCGATCAGGGCGAATCGGTCGAACGGTTTGACGACGAAGTCGGCGGCGCCTGCTCTGAAGGCCTCCTTGAGCACGTCCTTTTGTTCCAGCGCGCTGACGACCACGATTTGGGCGTCGGGGTTGACCATGCGGATTTCGCGCAGCGCATACAAGCCGTCGTACTCGGGCATCACCAGATCGAGCGTGCAGACATCGGGCTTGAATTGCTTGTATTTTTCGAGGGCCTCCTGTCCGTTGGCCGCCTCGCCCACGATTTCCCAGCCCGCCTCGATGGCAGTGTCTTTGATCTTTTCGCGAATGATCAAGGCGTCGTCGACAACCAGTAAAGTCTTGGCCATGGCAATGGAATCCTTGTTTCGTGCAATCAGAGAGTTTTGGTTGGGTTTCCGACGGTTTCAACGGTCAACAACCCGGTCTGGCAATCGAAGGTAACGCGTCGTCCACAGGTTCCGCCCACGTCTTGGGCGAGAACCTTGATGCGTGCCTCGTCGAGGAGTTGGCGCACGGTTTCGGCGTTGGATTCGCCGATTTTCAGGGGCCCGTCGGCGCCGAACATGCAGGCGCCTCCGGCAAGTTTCGCTACGAGGCTGGCCGGTTGGACGCCCCGGCTCTCGAACAGTCGCAACATGTGGGGGATGGCCGTGTCGGCAAACTTGCCGGGCGTGGCTATCTGTCCGTTGGCATTCGGCAAGACAACGTGGCTGAAGGCGCCCAGTTTGTGCCGCCCGCTATAGAGCGAGATGCCAATGCACGAGCCGAGCACGGAGGCCAGGCAGGCCGGCGCCTCGGCAATGGCTGCTTGCCCCATGCCGAGGACCTTGACGGCGGTTTTCGATTCTGTCGTACTAACGGGCATTCTCTTGACTCTGTCTATGGAGTGTTTGGGTCTATTGAGTGTTTGGCTCGGTTAGTTCGTTGTGTGCAGGGCGGATTCCATGGCTTGACGCATGGAGAGCGTGGGCACGAACAACACGCGCCAGTTCAGCTCCCGACCTTCTCGGTGGAACCCGGTTCGGCAAACGACGACCTTGTCGCAACTCATCGCCTGGGCCATCAGTGCCTGTTGCAGCACGCTGGCGCCGTAGTCTTGGATGAAATAGGGGGCCGAAGGAACCAGTTGGTGATCGATCAGCCGTGTGATGGCGTTCATGTAGGCACAGCCGAGGATGTTACCCGTTTCGGTTAAAGCCGATTTCTCCAGGTCGGTCCATTCGGATCCTTCGGTAATAGATCGTCCCAACAACGAGGCGGCCAGGTGTCGGCCGTTTTCGTCGTCGAAGGTCAGGATCATTTCTCCGCCGATCTCGCCTTCGAGGCTCAAGACGACCATCGTCAACAGGTCGTCGCCGAGGTCCAACTCGGTGCAGACATCCTCTAGGGGGATTTCTCGCACTTCGTCCAGGCTTAGCGTAATCAAGCCGTCGGTCCAGCGGCACATGGCCGCCGAGGCATCGTGCGTGGCGGAGGTAAAGAGTTGGTGCAAGACTTCCAACTCGGGTGTTTCAGGTTGACGTATCTCGTTCATAATAAACTCTCCTAGGAGACGGCAACGGTTTGGTTTTTGTGGGACGCCATGTCGATCAGGGCGGCTAGGTCCAAGATGAGTGAAACGCGACCGTCGCCGAGAATGCTGGCGCCGGCAATGCCGGCCACGTTCCGATAGTTTTCGGCCATCGACTTGATCACAATATCTTCTTCCCCGAGGACACAGTCGACGATCAGGCCGAGTTCGCGGCCTTCGTC
>CAYYOX010000044.1:6943-18876 GCA_964473065.1 uncultured Planctomycetaceae bacterium
GGATCAACCTCCTTGGCCTGGGTACTGCCGCCGTGGAAGTTGAAGACTTCCGAAAGTTTCACGGTCGAGATCACGCGGCCTCGTACTCGCGCCGTGTACTGACCGTGGACGGTAGACACGTCGTCTTGTCCGATGGTGACGATCTCGACGACCGATTCCAGCGGCATGGCGATGATATCTCCGTCGATTTCGACCATCAGGCTGGGAAGAATGGCCAAGGTCAGCGGCAGTTTGATGGTCAGCGTGGTGCTTTGTCCCGGTTCACTATCCAGGTCGACGGCGCCGTTGAGGTCTTCGATCTTCGACTTCACGATGTCCATACCCATCCCGCGCCCGGATATTTGCGTGACTTTCTCGGCCGTACTCAGGCCCGGTTCCCAGATCACTTGGAACATCTGGTGGCGGGACATCGCGTCGAGTTCGGCTTCGCTATAGAGATTCTTTTCGAGGGCTTTGGCTCGGATTTTTTCCGGGTCGAGCCCTTTCCCATCGTCGGTTACCTGGATCACGATGCTATTTCCGCGATGGAACGCATCCAAGGTGACCGTCCCTTCGGGCGGCTTCCCGGCGGCGATGCGGTCCTCGGGTAGTTCGATTCCATGATCGGCCGAGTTGCGGACCATGTGGATCAACGGATCACCCAATTCGTCGATCATCCGTTTATCCAATTCGGTCTTCTCGCCCTTGATGACCAGCTTGATGTTCTTTCCGTTGGCTCGCGTGATGTCGCGAATCACGCGTTTGAAGCGGGCAAACAGCGGCCCGATGGGTAACATTCGCGTATCCATGACGCTTTGCTGGATCCCGTCCGTTACCCGGTCGAGTTGGTGAATTGTTTCCCCCAGATCGTTGACCGCAATGCGCACTTGGGAGAGCACTTGGATGTCGCGGGCAACCCCTTCGAGGTCGGATTGAACCTTTCGTGCATGGCTGCGAAGGTCGTCGAGCTCGGCCTGCAGGTTGTTCGAGCCATCGCTCATTTGGCCATTGGCCATTTTCTCCAGCATGGTTCCCATGATATTCAGCGTTCGCTGCGACGAGTGCCTGCTGGCCAGGGTGTCTTTGAGCTTGTCGCCGATTTGCGAGAATCTGGCTTTGTTGATCACGAGTTCGCCGGCCAGATTCATCAACTGGTCCAAGCGCTCGATATCCACACGCAACGTCTCGGTCGGCTTGGTCGAGGTGTCGGCCGGGCGGGTCTTTGCGGGAGCTGCCGGGGCCGATTGCTTGGCCTTTGCCTGAGGCCCAGCCGCTTGAGACCCAGCCGCTCGCGGTTGGGAAGTCGGCTTTGGCGGCACCGGTTCTGCCTTCTTGGGCGCCAGCGGCTCGATGACCGATTGCCGAACCCCGGCAATTCGCAGGCAACCGGCAATCGCGGCTTGCGACTCCTCCGTGAGGACGCCGAAACGGACGCCGTCAAGGTGCTCCAGTTCGTCGAGACTTTCCGCGGGAGGATCGAAGAAGCAGACATCACCCAGATTGGAAAGCTTCTCGTAGATCAGCCGAGCTTTCAGCCCGACCAGCGGCAACAGCGGATCGAAAACCACGGCGCCGGCAAAGGTCTTGTCGTAATCGGCGGCCGTCGCTTCGACTTGCTTGCGAAGCTCGGGCGTAACTTCGGCTGTCATCGTAACTGAACTCTCGGCGGCGGCAGAGTCAGTCGTGGTTGGCGAGGAGGTTGAGGTTTGATTGGCGCCGGAACCAGAGGCATCGGGTTGAAGGGCGTCCGGTTTGGGGAGTTCGGCGACCTGCGATTCGAGCAACTCGTGCGCCATTTCGTTGAATTGATCGGACTCGCAACCACCTCGTTTCAACTCCTCGACGTACTGTCGCAGTGCATCGGTGCACCTGAGCATTGCGTCGGTCATTTCGGGCGAGAGAACGCGGCCCGTGCCGACCAGGTTTTGCAACAAGTCTTCCATCAAGTGGGCCAGCTTGGCCGGTCGGTTCAATCCGACGGAAGCGGCCGAACCCTTGATCCGGTGCGACGTAACCAGAAGCGTGTCGAGTGCCGCTCGGTTGCCGCCCCCTTCCAAGGCCAGGAGTGTCTCGGTCAACTGGTCCAAAGAGAGCTCGGTTTCGTCGATGAAAATCGACAGATACTTCGACTGCGAGTCGGCTTCGTCTTCGAGGCCCTGGAAATAGTCAACGACCGGCTCGTCGCTCGGTTCGGGTGGGGACGGTTCATCTTCAGCGGTCGGGGTCGTATCTTCCGACCCCGATTCCGGCTGCGATGCCGTCGTTGCGGCCTCTTCCACCAAGTCGGCCAGAGCCTTCTCGGCATCTTCCTGAGAGGTCTGCTCGCGGGCGACCCCAGCGGCTTCGAGCACCTGCGCGATGCCTTGGACGACCGATTCGGAATCCACCGACTCGGCCTCGGGATCCTTCAACAGGTCGACATGGCCGACGAGCCGATCGACGGCCTGGAACATCAGTTCCACAATATCGCCGCTGATGATCAGTTCGTCTTTGCGTGCGGCATCGAAGACGTTTTCGACCTTGTGGGTCAACGAGTTGATGTCGGTCAACCCGAGCATCCCCGAGAGGCCTTTGAGGCTGTGAGCCGAGCGGAACATATCGTTCATCAGCTCGTCGTCACACCGCTCGGAGTGCGTTTCGTCGAGGCTCCGCACCCATTCGTCGAGTTGGAGGAGGTTTTCGTTGAGCCGATCGAGCAATTGGCCCGATTCGTCGAGAAAATCTCCCAACAGACTGTCGAAAAATTCGTCCCGTGGTACGACATCCGAGTCGCTCATAGCAAGCTCCAGCTATTTCATGGTTTACGGAACAGCCAAGGCTGAATCCGCGTGAAATCCTTGACCATATCGGCCACCCCTTCGGCCGCTCCCGCAATCAGGAGCCCGCCCGGGCGAATGGCCGAACGTATGTTATCTACGACTGTTTTCTTCGAGGTCGCGTCGAAGTAGATCAGTACATTCTTCAGAAACACCAGGTCGAACATCCTCTCGCGGGGTGGTTTCATCAAGTTGTGCTGGCGAAACGTGAGCATGTCCGTAAGGATCGGTTTGGCTTGCCAAATCTGAGCATCCTTAGCTTGCGTGAAGAACCGGCGACGGTAACCCTCCGGCACCAGCCGCATGGCACGCTCGCCAAACACGGCGCTTCTTGCTTGCTCGACCGCACCGATGCCGATGTCGGTCCCCAGAATCTTGATTGTCCATGCCGAATGGTTGGAAATAGTCCCCGCAATACAGCAGGCCGTGGTCGTCGCCTCGTCACCAGTGCTGCACGCCGCCGACCAAATCGACAGCGATTGAGGCCGTTTTCCATCGCGCGCCTCTTTGGCAAGTTCTGCGAGAAAACTGCTTCGGAGCCACTCCCACTGAGCCTCATCCCGGAAAAGGTACGTCTCGTGCGTCGTAATCTCTTGCAGGAACAAGTCCCATTCGCGATCATTCGGCTTCAAACGCTTCAAGTGCAGGTAGTACTCCATGAAGTTGTTGATGCCCGTTTGACGCAAGCGTCGTCGTAAACGATTCGACAGCAACATCTTCTTCTGCGGGGAAACGCGAATTCCCGTACGCTCGTAAATCAAGGCGCCAAACTTCCCCAGTTCCGCGTCGTTGACTTGCTCCAGATTATCTGGCGCAACGATCGGTGCGACGAACTCGGGTATCGGTGGCGGCGGTTGTTGTTGGGGAGGAGTCATGGTTGATTATACAAGGAAGGTATTCTGGCAAGGGTAATTACGCGTGGCGTGCTACCGCGTCCGACGCGGCGGCGGGTAATTCCTGCGTGATGGTCGACACGGGCTGGTTCTTTTTTTCTGAAACGGTTGGGGCTCAAGGATTTCCGGCTGTTTGGATGGCAAGCGTGGTTTGCCGCGTCGGTCTTCGCCTGAACGAACCCCGCGCGGGATCGCATGCCAGCCTACGCGACAACTATAGATTACGATTTCGGTACATGCCGCAAACTTTTGCGGAACCCACGTCCCGATTGCCCACATTGGCCCCCGTCACCCCCAAAATCCCGGTCAAAACCGGCGCCGTCGGTACAACCGCCCGATCCGGTTCAATCGTACGGCTTGCCGGTATTCTCCGTTGAAGGCAAGCGTCTGCCGTTTGACGCGCCGCGTAGCCGACCTATATTTCCATACAACCATCGCAATTCGCGATCTGATTCTATTAAACTTGGCGAAAGAAAGTGAGGAAACCCCATGGGTACGCGAGTTCTCGTGGCTGACGATTCCAGTACGATGCGGAAGATTGTCCTGCGATCATTGCAGGCAGTCGGGGTCACCGAGACCACCGAAGCCGCCGATGGGACCGAAGCCGTCGATCTGTTCAAGCCGGGTGATTTCGACCTCGTGCTGACCGATTGGAACATGCCCGGAAAAACCGGCCTGGAAGTCGTCCAGGAAATCCGAGAAAAAGACAAGGACGTTCCCATTATCATGGTGACGACCGAAGCCGAAAAAGGCCGCGTCATGCAGGCCATCGAAGCCGGCGTATCCGACTACTTGGTCAAGCCCTTCACGGCCGATACGCTACGCGAAAAACTAGAAAAGCACGGCTGCTAAACGCATCGCGCGATCGGGCCCGCCTCCAAAATACCCGTTCCCGAAAGCGCGCCACACAGCCGACCAATGCATCGCCGTAATACGGCAAGCACGCGAATCAAGCCCGTGGTCCAAGACCACGGGCTTTTTGTAGAGTGGGGCGAACGGAATAGGCCCGCCGCGGTCAAATCTCGTCATCCGTGAGTTCGAAAACGAAGTGGTTTTTCGCGTCGGCCTCCGGAGCCGAAGGTTAGAGGTTCGAGCCCAGTCGGGGATACTGTGGATCACCTAGCGCGAAGCAAGTTCCGCCTCAGCGACGGGGAGCGTGGGAACGAGAGGTTCGGCGAACCTATAACGACAAGTCCGTTCCCACGCTGGGCGTGGGAACGGACTTGGTTTTTGCGTTTTCGTTTTCCCGTCTGCTGGCCGGTTTTTTCGGATCGTGGGGCTATTCGTTGTCGGAATGGCCCGGTTTCATCCCACCGAGAGACGCCAGTCCGGCGTATCCGCTTGCGTCGCTCATTGCATTGACCATGGGGCTGGGAACGACCATCAGCGATCCCTTCTCTTTGAGACCCTCGTAGAGGATATTCATCGCCCGGAGTTGGAACGCGATCGGGCTCTTGGCATAGCGCTCGGCGGCTTTCTCGAACTTATCGGCGATTTCGACTTCCGCATCACCGAGAATGACACGAGCCTGCTTCTCTCTCTCGGCCTGGGCCTGGCGCGACATGGCGTCTTCCAGGGCGGGCGGAATGACCACGTCGCGGATTTCGACCGACTTGACCGTGATACCCCAATCGTGCGTCCTCTCATCGATGAGCTTTCGCAGCTCTTCGTCGATGGACTCCCGACCGGCGAGGATATCCCCCAGGATCTTGGTTCCCATGACGTCTCGCAGCGCAGTCTGGGCGGCCCAGGCGACGATGTCCTCGTAATTGGCGACTTCCAGGGCGGCCTTTCTGGCGTCGGTAACGATCCAGAACAAGACGGCATCGACGTTGATCGGCACGGTGTCCTTGGTGAGCGTCTTTTCGGCGGCAAAGCCGGTCGTCCGCACCCGCATGTCGACCCAGAACGCGACCCGGTCGACCAGGGGGATAATCCAGAACAGGCCCGGGCCTCGCAGGCCGACGAACTTCCCGAGGCGTAGCACCACGCCATTTTCCCATTGCTCGGCTACCCGAGGCGCCAGGGAAAGGAAGACACTGACCCCTAGCCCTGCGGCCAGGATTCCGTATTTCAGGACGATTCCAAATTTCAGGATGAGGGGATCCGGAATCATTCCGGCCAGGATCGCCGAGATACCGGCCCCCAGAGCGAGAATCACCATTCCAACGACGTTATAGCCTTTTGCCAACATAAACTGAGTCTCCTATTCATGAGAGTATGTTCGGTCTTTCGACCGATCGGATTGTCCACTGATCTACGGATACTATTTTGGATTGTGCGGGTACGATCCCCACTTTGGGCGATTTGGGCCGCCCGTCACAGGCGATAGCCACCAGACCCCGTGAGACCACCAGCATGATCCCCAGGAGAACGCAACTGACGACGGGTACGACGGCGAACTCGAACCCACCGCCTTTGATCAGGCACCAGACCATCCAGCCGATGGCCGAGAGGTAGATGCTAACGCAACCGAGAATCATCAGGAGGTGGATCTTGAAGTAGAAATGGCCTGCCTTCTTTGTGTTGTTCCACCAGGGGCTGTTTGCCGCGTTCTCCCCCAGCGTGTCTTCGATCGTCATCGTGTGACCTCCAGTTTGACCGGCGAGTGGCTTCACGGGGCCAAAGTCCGCGAGTGCGGTGCCTGCTATTTCCCTTCCTTCCTGAATCTCCCACATCGAAACGATGGGGAAAACCTTGACGAAGAGCGCGTAGAGGAAAACCATGATCGCAAAGGAAGCCACGGTGATCGCCACCTCGATCCAGGTCGGGCTGTAGAGTTGCACCTGGTAGGGTAGCCGCGGGTTGGTCAGCGTGGGAACCACGATCGTGTAACGCTCGAGCCACATGCCGATGTTGATGAAGATCGAGGCGACTACGCAGCCCGAAATCGTCCTGAGCTTATGGAAGGGAAGGATCGACATCGGGACGACAAAGCAGCAGAAGACCATGGTCCAGAACACGGGGGCGTAGTCGCCGGAAAACTTCGTGTAGAACACCGACATGTGCGCCGGTTCGGCGCCGTAGAAGGTGGTCAGGTATTCCGCCACCGTGGCATAGGCCCACAAGAGCGTCATTAAAATCAGCATCTTCGCGAGGTTCTCGAAGTGGATCGGTTTGAGGTAATCCTCGAGGTGATAGACCTTGCGAAGAACGGCCATGGCGATCAGCAGCGAAGCGATCCCCGTGAAGATAGCCCCGATCACGAAGTAGGGCCCCAGGATCGTGCTGTGCCACATGGGCTGGATCGTCATCGAGAAGATGAAGGAGACGACCGTGTGCACGGTAATCGCCACGGGGATGATTATGATCGCCATGAACCCGATGGCTCTCTCCAGGGCGTGTCTTTGCTTCTCGCTTCCTCTCCAGCCCATGGCCATGGCGGTATAGAAGGCCCTCCGCACACGCATCGACGAGGGCAGCCTGTCGCGGCAGTAGGCCATGTCGGGAATCATGGGGAGGTAAAGGTAGAAGACGCTCCCGAGCAGATACGCCGTGATGCAACAGACGTCCCACAGCAGCGGGGACTGGAATTGCGAGTTGAGCATCATATTAGGCACGCGGTCGATCCGTCCCAGGTCGACCAGGACCTGCGGCGCACCGATGCACAGGGCGAAGACCGTAATGGCTTCGGCGGCCCTAGTAATGGGCCGACGCCACTCGGCCTGGGTTACCCGCAGGATCGCAGAGATCAACGTGCCGGCATGGCTGATCCCGATGAAGAAGACGAAGTTGGTAATATAGATACCCCAGTAGACGGGCCGGTTCAAGCCGGTGACGCCCAGGCCTTCGGTCACCTGGATGTAGTAGGCGTAGGCGCCCCAAGCGATCAGCGCCAGCAGGACGCTCATCATGAGATAGTATTCCCTGCTGGTGTGAATCAGCGGTTTCAACAGTTGGTCGTCGCAAGGCTTAACGTCGTGCCCGTTCACCGAAAATCCCCTTCCGCTAGATAAAACACACTGGGGTTGGTGCCCAGGTCTTCCTGGAGTTGCATGGCCCTTCGACTGCGGACCAACTTTGAAACCGAGCTTTCCGGATCGGCAAGGTTGCCGAAGGTCCGAGCTTCCGAGGGACAGGTCTGACAGCAGGCCGGCAGCCGGATCACTTCATCGTCGCGGATCTCGCGATTCTCCCGTCGGGCCTGCTCTTTGACTTTTCTCAACCGTTGAATGCAGAATATACACTTCTCGACCACGCCTTGGGGGCGGACCGACACCTCGGGATTCAACTGTTTCTTCATGACCTCGGGCCACTCGGGAGCGTACCAGTTGAAGAACCGCCTGGTGTAAGGGCAGGCCACCGTGCAATACCGGCAGCCGATGCATCGGTTCCAGATCTGCGCCACAATCCCTTCCGGGTTCTTGTACGTGGCGCGGACGGGGCAAACTTTCGTACACGGCGGATTGTTGCAGTGCATGCAGGGCATCGGCGTGTATTGTACGGACGTGCGCCCGTGCTCTTCTTTGTGAATCGGTACGACCTCGTTCCAGTAGATCGCCCGACCCAAGTTGGCCTGCTCGGGAGCGGCGAACGGCACGTTGTTCTCCGCTCGGCAAGCGACCGTACACGCCTGGCAGGCCGTACAACGGTCCAGGTCGATGACCATTCCCCAGCGGTATTTCGAAGATGTGGGATGGCTCATGTGTTACTCCGTAGAATCCTGACCTTCAGCGACGAGCGAGAGACCACGCCGCAGAGCCGATCGTGTACGGCCTCGGCGATCTCATTGGGATTGACCCCCAGGTCCTTGGCCCAGCGGCCTCCGGCCACATGACCGTACTCGAAGGGGATATTCACCACGCCGGGCATGGCCCCGTCGAAAACTCTTGCCTTCACTTGGATCTTACCCACCGCCGATTCCAGGTAGATCACGTCCCGATCCAGGATTCCATGCTCGTGGGCCGTTTCGGGATGGATTTCCACCCACGGGCCCCACGATTCGTCGAACTGCACACCGTAAGATTCTTGCAGCCAGGGTTGGTTTGTGCCTCGCCCCTCCGCTCGCATCATGGTCTTGTACGAATTCAGGTACAGGGGAAACGAATCGTTCTCAGCCGGCGTTTCAGGCTTCTCGTAGTGCGGCATAAACACCTTCTCGCCACGCGCTTCGATCCCCAACTGCGCTGCCAACTCGTCCACGCCGGTCCCTTCGGCGGTGGCCACATCGGTCAGTCGCTGCTTCATCAGGCTGCTGACAAACTCGAACTTTCCGGACGCCGTCTGATAGGTCCTGGCCGCGTTGCCAAACTCGTAGGGACCGCCCGACCACACGCCGTCGGCCAGCAGCTTCTCCCACAACTCCTCGACACTCAACTCGGCCGCCTCGGCCACGCCGTCGAGCGTAGCTTTCACTGCTTCCTCGTAGTCGGCCCACGGGAAAGCGGCGCTGACGGGGCCTATGGCCTGGGCAATCTTGATCAGTACGTCACCCGTGTGCTGTGTGTCGTACAGCGGCTCGACGACCGGTTGGCGGAGCGTCAGGATCGGGATCCCCGCACCGGCTTCCGGGACGTCCAACTGTAAACGTTCCAAGTAGGTATGGTCGGGCAGGACGTAATCGGCCATGGCCGTGGTGTCGTCCATAAACGGTGAAAAGCTGACCAACAACGGCAGGTTCTCGAACGCCTCTCGGGACTTCTGCGGGTTGGGCGTGGAGAACAACGGATTCGTGTAGTACACCAGTACGGCGTTAATCTTGTAGGGCTTCTCGCCGGAGAGCGCGTCCATGAACGCCGAGGAAACATTCTCGGCCAAGGGGAACCGGCTGGTCCCGGCGCCGTCCAACCGTGCCGCGGACCGCCCGCGCTGGGCAATCTCGTCCGGATCGACCGCCGGCCATGCCGTAAAGGGTGGTTTCTCCTGCACGATCACCCCGCCGGGTGAATCGAGGTTGCCGACCAGCGCGTTGAGGCTATGGATCGCCATCAGGTTGTATAGACCGTTGGTGTGCATTCCGGCCCCGCGTCCGGCTACGGCAAACGACGGTCGCCGCAGGGCGAAGTCCCGCCCCAGTTGTTCGATCTGTTCGACGGGAATGCCCGTCTGTTCGGCGACGGAGTCGAGCGATACCTCATCGAGTACGCTCTCCTTCCATTGATCGAATCCGGAGGTGTGCTCGTCGAGGAACGACTGGTTGTGCAGACCGTCGCGTACGATGACCGCGGCCATACCCAGCGCCAGGGCTCCGTCGGCGCCCGGCCGGATCGCAACCCACTCGTCCGATTTCGACGCCGAGACCGAATGCCGTGGATCTACGGTGACGATCTTCCCGCGCGTTCCGGGGCGACCTCGTCGCATCTGCGCGACCATCCGCTGAACATAGACCGTCGGCCGGAAGGATTCAATCAGACTGGCGCCGAACGAAATCACGTAGTTGGCGTTCTCCCAGTCATAAGCCAAATAGTCGCGGACGCCGTGGGTCAATTCATGGGCCAGCGGGCTGTTGGCCGAGCCGATCGAACTGCTGTCGATCTGGTGGGGTGTGCCGAAGCTTTGGGCGAACCGCTCGAAAAGCTCGCGCATCTGCCCGCGATACCGCCCGCCCATGACGGCGACCGTTTGCGGGCCGTCCTTTTCTCGATATTCCGCAAGCCGGCTTGCCACCTCGGCGATCGCCTGCTCCCACGAGATGCTCTCCAACTTACCGTCGACTCGTTTGAGCGGCCCCTGGATGCGGTCCGGATCGTACAGCACTTGCAGTCCCGCCTGGCCCTTGGGACAAAGCCGACCTTTGTTGATCGGGTGCAGGGGGTTGCCTTCGATCTTGATCGCGTTGCCTTCAATGGTTTTGACCTGGATTCCACAGCCGGCAGGGCACTGAAGACAAGCGCTGTTGACCGAGACGATCGGGCCGGTGGGGCGGTCATCCGTCCCGGCTCGACCGAGCAACTGGGTCATGAAAACCGGCCGGCAGCCCCCGCAGGTTGCAGCCGCTGCGGCCGCCAACCCCGAACCTACGAATTTTCTGCGGCTGATCTTCATTTCACGTTTCCTGAACTATTTATGGCACGCCAGGCAATCGTTGTCGGCCCAAGAGACCTCGCCTAGTCGTTCACGTTCTTCATGGTCCTTTTCATGGCAGTCCATGCAACCTTCCATGTCCAACTCCACCTCCAGGGCAAGGGGCTTCTCCGCATTCTCGACCTCGCCGTGGCACTCCTGGCACCTCACACGTCCGAACTCGACGTGCCGCTCGTGCGAAAAGATGATCTCGCTCGGCACGTAATCGTGGACATGCACCCAAGGGATTGTCTCTTCCCGCTCGATGAACCCCAGGAGCTCAGCCTCCGCGTCACTGGGTACGACTTCCGAGGCGTCGGCGACGGTCGGTCTGGGATGACATGCGATACACACGTCGATATTCGGGATCGACGCCTCTTCAAAGCGAACGACCCCGTTGTGGCAGCCTGCGCAAGGCTGCTGGTCGAGTCGCCCTTCCCAGTCATGCTCGAGCATCACACGGTGGCATGCTTCACAAGCGTGGAGCCTCGCCATGTCCCCGACATTCTCGTCAAAGTCTCCGTGACATAGCGAGCAATTCCCCTGCTTGACGGACTCGATGATCTCAGCAACGATTTCTTCGTCCTCAAGCTCCTTCATCAGGAGTTCATGGTGTACGGCAATCATCAACTCGGTGTGACTGCCGTCTCTCAGGTGCTCCAAATGGAGCTTGTGATTGAATTGGACGGGTTGCGGGGGTGATGGTTGAAGCGCAGTAGCAGCCAGGAATGCGAATGCGCCTAGCGAGACTAGGAAAATCGACAAAACCAAGCGAACCATCGTCACCAACTCCGCTGGCCAAAGAGACAACTTCCGGGTGCACGCTCGCCCTCGTGTGCTGCGGGGCCAACGTCAGATATGCTTGGGCAAGGCTAATAGCCCGCGAGTCCAAAGCAAGCTAATAGTCTAACTTAGGTATTCTAGGCTGTCAATGACCCAGAGGCATTTTTTCGCAAGAAACGTCCATTATGCCGCAATTCTTTTCGTGCCAAGATGTTACGATCACAAATCTTCCCAGTTTTGTGGCCCACGGCGAAGGTTTTTTTGCGGACTCCAGCAGAAAACCCCAGACGTGTCGAGGCATCCGACTTCGAGTTCCACCGACAGTGGGCCATAACCCCTAGCTTCGGTGGGGAACCATGCCAGAAGATGTTTCGTTCAAGGGGGAAGTCCACGGAAAGTTATTTTCGATGTGCTTGTTGACGTTCCGGAATTATTTAGCTAAACTGGCCGGGTTTAAGGC
>CAYYOX010000045.1:0-18741 GCA_964473065.1 uncultured Planctomycetaceae bacterium
CCACGATCATCCACGAAGGCCTGCTCCGACAAACGACCTCGGGCGGCGCGACACTAATCAACATAGGCGGCTCGTCCAGTTACGGACCCTCAGGAGGCGGATCGGAGAGCAACTAACAGCACAGCAAACGCTAACTGACCCTCGCGAAAAACTCGTTCCCTCGCCGGATGGTTTATCGTTATCCTCGCACACCCAATCCTGCTCGACAGGATAAGGACCGATTTCGACCATGAACAAACGACCCCTTTCTGTCTGCCATTTTGTCGGCCTGGCAATTCTCGCCACGCTCCTGCTCGGATGCCAGAAGACCGAGACGATTCCCACCAATCCCTGGTCGGCGCAAGCAACTCCGCAGGAGAAACCTTCGGGATACTTCTCGTGGTTCAAAAAGAAATCCGACAAGAGTTGGACCGAGGATCAGAAGAACGGCATCCAACTGGCCATGGCCCAGTCGTATGAGCGACAAGGCCAAACTGAACAGGCCATGAAGCTCTATCGCAATATCATCGAGGATGACAAGCGGTGCGTGGAAGCCTGCCATCGCTTGGCCGTCTTGCACAACAAGAAGGGCGACTGCCGGAGTTCCGAGAAGTTCTATCGCCAGGCTCTAAAAATTCAGCCGGACAATGCCGCGATCCTCTGCGATTTGGGTTACAGCTACTACCTGCAACGACGCTGGAAAGAGGGCGAAGAGTGTCTCCGCCGGGCCGTCGAACTCGATCCGGCCTTATCTCGCGCCCACACCAACCTGGGACTGCTGTTGGCTTGCACCGATCGGTCCAGTGAAGCCATGGTCGAGTTCACTCAGGCCCGCTGCTCCGAGTCGGAAGCCCGATCCAACATGGCTTTCTCGCTGATGATGCAGGAGCGTTGGGACGACGCCCGGCGTCAACTCGAGCTGGCCCTGGCCGCCGATCCGGGCTCGGAGGTGGCCCAAGAGGGGCTCCGCACGCTGCAATCGCTGGCCCCGCGTCTCGCCTCGTCGCAAGTGTCGGTCATCGGCGAAGAGCGCCGAGAACCCACGTATCGGGCCGCCTTGGCCGTTCCCGAACCGGGCCGTAACCGCCTGCGACGCTAGCTTCTCGCACCGCGGCCCCGATTCTGCTAGAATGCACCCTTTGCCGCTTGCGGCTTTGCACCCTTTGCCGCTTGCGGCTTTGCACTGCCGCCCTGCAAAGCCGCAAGCGGCTGTGATAACCTAGCAAGGAGCCACGCCATGAAAACACTTACCGCCGTTCTCGCTGTCTTCTTACTCGTTTCACCCTCCCTACGCGCCGCCGAACACCCCAACATCCTCTGGCTGACCAGCGAGGACAACGGGCCGCACCTGGGCGCCTATGGCGACGACTACGCCGATACGCCGAACCTCGACCGGCTGGCTGCTGGCGGGATGATCTATCTCAACGCCTGGTCCAACGCACCCGTCTGTGCCCCGGCTCGCCCGACAATCATCACGGGCCTCTACCCGCCGTCGCCCGGTTCCCAACACCTGCGGAGCATGGCGCGGATGCCGCAGGGGTTCAAGATGTTTCCGCAGTACCTTCGCAAGATCGGATACTACTGCACCAACCGCCGCAAGGAAGATTACAATCTTCGCAAGCCGGGTCAGGTGTGGGACGATTCGAGCGGCAAGGCCCATTGGCGCAATCGGGCTCCCGAGCAGCCGTTCTTTGCCGTGTTCAACTTCACTGTCTGCCACGAGAGCCAAATCCGCCGCCGCCCGCACACGCCCGTGCATGACCCGGCCAAGGTCCGCGTGCCGGCCTACTATCCCGACACACCCGAGGTGCGACGCGATTGGGCCCAATACTACGACAAACTGACCGAGATGGACTCGCAAGTCGGCCGGATCCTAAGCCAGTTGGAAGAGGACGGCCTGACGGACGATACGATCGTGTTCTACTACGGCGACCATGGGCCGGGAATGCCGCGCGGGAAACGCTGGCCATACAACTCGGGCCTGCACGTGCCGCTGATCGTCCACGTGCCCGAGAAATGGAAGCATCTCGCGCCGAAGCAGTACGCGCCCGGCGGCAAGTCGGACCGGCTGGTCGGTTTCATCGACTTGGCGCCGACCGTGTTGAGTCTGATCGGAATCGAGCCGCCCGAACCCATGCAGGGTCACGCCATCATGGGCCCGCACGAGACGCCTGACCCGCCGTACGCTTACGGTTTTCGCGGGCGGATGGACGAGCGATACGACATGATCCGCTCGGTTCGCGATAAGCGATATCTCTACGTCCGCAACTACATGCCGCATAAGATCTACGGCCAGCACGTCGCCTACATGTTCCAAACGCCCACCACGCAAGTCTGGAAACGGCTCTACGACCAGGGCAAGCTCGAACCGCCCAAGACGCACTTCTGGGAAACCAAGCCGGCCGAGGAACTCTACGACCTGCAAGAAGACCCCGACGAGGTGAACAACCTGGCCAACTCGGCCGAACACCAAGAGATTCTGCGGCGATTGCGCCAAGCCCAACGCGATTGGGCACAAGATATCCGCGACCTCGGCTTCTTACCGGAAGGCGAAATCCACAGTCGCTCCCAAGGCACAACGCCCTACGAGATGGGTCGCGACAAGGATCGCTATCCCATGGCAAAGATCATGGCCATGGCCGAGATGGCGGCGTCGCTGAAAGACGGTCTCCTTGGGCAGCTCACCGAGGGTCTCACGGACGACGACAGTGCCGTGCGTTATTGGGCCGCCATGGGGTTGCTCATGCGCGGCGAGGTGGCCCGCGAACCGCTGCTGGCGGCGCTCGAGGACTCGTCGCCCTATGTCCGCATCGTCGCGGCCGAGACCTTGAGCCGTTATGGCGACCAGTCGGATCTCGACCGCTCGCTGCCGGTGCTGGTGGACCTCGCTTCGGTCAAACGTCACGGCCTGTTCGTCTCCATCGCGGCACTGAATGCCTTGGACGAATTGGACGAAAAGGCCCAAACCCATCGCGACGCCATTGCCCGACTGCCGAAAAAGGCCCCAAAAACGTCTCCTCGGCAGGGCTTTTACGTGCAAGGCCTGATCCAACGGACCCTGGACACCATGTCCCCCCGGTAGTGTTTCGCGGTCTCGGCCATGGTATACTGGCCGCATGAACGAACCCCATCAAGGCGACGGCAAGTCGAGACCGGACGAGTTGGCCGACACGTTGCGGTTGACCATGGTTCCCGGCGTGGGACCGCGGATCCGACAGGCTCTGTTGGAGCGGTTCGGCTCGACTCAAGCCGTGCTGGAAGCGGCGCCCAGCGAGTGGCAGAACGTGCCGGGCGTGGGAACAAAGATAGCCGACAATCTTGCCAAGGCCGATCAGATCGACGTCGACCACGAGTTGGCCGTCTGTCACGAACATGGCATCGATATTATGACCGAATCGGACGAGTCGTATCCCCGCATGTTACCCGAGATCCACCACCCACCCGGCGTTCTGTTCGTACGAGGGACGCTCAAGCCGGATGACGCCTTGGCGATTGGGATCGTCGGCACGCGGCACGCTTCGCAATACGGGTTGCAGCAGGCCCAGAAGCTGGCCGGCAGTTTGGCCCGAGCCGGCTTGACCGTGGTCAGCGGGTTGGCCCGAGGCATCGACGCGGCGGCCCATCGCGGCGCACTGGCAGCCGGCGGGCGAACCTTGGCCGTGTTGGCCAGCGGCGTGCTGCGCATCTATCCGCCGGACCACGACGCGTTGGCCCAAGAGGTGATTTCACAGGGGGCCCTGGTGAGCGAGTCGCCGTCGAACGCCGAGCCGATGCGAGGGATGTTTCCGCAACGCAATCGTATCATCAGTGGAATCTCGTTAGGCGTGATCGTGGTCGAGGCGGCCCAACGCAGCGGTGCATTGATCTCGGCCCGACATGCCATGGAACAGGGTCGCGAAGTGTTCGCCGTGCCGGGACGCGTCGACAACCGTGTGGCCCGAGGTTGCCACCAATTGATCCGCGACGGGGCCAAGCTGGTCGAATCGGCCGACGACGTGCTCGAGGAACTCGGGCCGCTGGTCGAGGCCGCCCCGCGCGACGACGGGCAAGTAATTCACCATCCGGCCGAGCTTTCGCTGAACGAGATCGAGCAGAAGGTGCTGGCCGTGATCGATACCGAGGCGACATCGATCGACCGGATCGTGACCGACAGCGGTCTGCCGGTACCCCGGGTGCTCTCGACGATCAGCGTCTTGGAAATGCGCCACCTAGTACGCCGCCTAAGCGGCAACACGGTGATCCGCGCGTCGTAGGAGCTGCTCAGTTACTTCACCGGCTCGAACTTCCCGGCGGCAGGGTCGAGACGTTGCAACGTGGCGGCGGGGTCCTGGTGTAGGGCGTAGATCTCGTCGGTTCCGTTGCCGTCCAGATCGGCCAGGAGGATATCACCCCAGACGCTGTCGTTGGCGCCGAGGCTGTCTTTCCAGGCGGCGTCGGCCGCAGCGTACTGCTGGATCTTCCCTTGCGGCGTGATCGTCAACAGCACACGCCCGGCGTCCGTCTTGCCGATCGCCAGCTTCACACCGCTTCGGCCGAGGTCCGTCTTCTTTCGGCGTTGCAACAAGGTGAGTCGGTGCTCCTTGCCGGAAGCGACCACGATCTCGTCGCCCCCCGCCGAGGTCAACTTGCCGGCCGTCAGCAGTCGGCAATCGGCGCCGATCATCCGTTGCTTGTAGGTCGACCATTGCGGGTTGAATGTGTAGAGTTCGCCGCGGGTGACGGTGGCTACTTCCTGGATCGAGTTGCGAGTATCGAAGTCGCCGCCGGCGACCAGTTCCAGATCGCCGGGCAATCCCTGCCAGCCCTTTGAGCCGATTTCGACGGTCCAGCGATACGAAATGCGAACGAACGTACCGGCCGCGATCGAATCGAACGGCTCGTCCTTGGCGAATTTCACGGCCGCAATGTCGGTGACATTGCTACCATACGGCCCGCTGAGCTTCTTCTCGGCGAAGTTGTAGTACAACAGCGCCCGCACTTGCGGACTGAGAAAGGCCAACTCATGTTTCCCGTCGCCCGTGATGTCGGCGGCGGTCAAACAAACGGCTTTGGGACTCCCGGGCAACGGCGTCGCGGCGGCCGTCCCGTCGCCAACAAGGATCGTCCCCTCCGAGTCGAGATAGGCCAATCCGAACGTCCCGGCCGTCATGGTATGGCCGCTGTTCGTGCGGATCGAGTCCTCGGCCAAAACCGTCGAGGTCAACAAAACAAAGAGTGCCAACAGGGTCAGGTGCATCTTCATGGGTCGTGCTCCCGGGGCTAGGGTACGTGCGGATCAATGCCGGATGCTCAGTTTACACGAAATACGCAGCCAAAGCCAGCCACCCGGCGAAAACGCTACTCCTTGCCGATGCAATACAAGTGCTTTTCTGCCCGCAGATAGATGTGTCCCTGGCTGATGGCCGGCGAGGCGTAGCAATCTTCGCCCAAGGCGTTCTCGGCGACGACTTCGAACTCGGGACCGGGGCGAACGATGGTGGTCACGCCGCGATCGGAGAGGAAATGGACCAATCCTTCGGCCTCGACGAGCGAACTGCTGTAGTGCGTCCCGATTCGTTTCATCCATTGGCGCTCGCCCGTGTCGGCCTCGAAGCAACTGGCGATTCCCGTATCGGCGACGACCAGGAAGTACTTGCCGTCGCCACCCACGACCGGCGAGGGCACGTAGGAGCAGCCCTTGGTCGTGTGCCAGGCGACGTGCGTATCGGTCACGTTTCCATGTCCGTCGGGTCGAATGCCCATGATGTGGAACTCGGGGAACCCGGCCGTCATGAACAGCAGCTTGCCGTTGTAGACCAACGACGCCACATACTGCTGCGTAGGCCCGTCGAGGATCCAATGTCGCGAGCCGTCGTTCGGGTCGTAGCTTGCCACGCACTTGGTACCCGAGAGGATCATCTGGGTTCGCCCGTCGATCTCACGAATGATCGGCGTGCAGTAGCTTCGTGTGTTGTTCACGCGTGCCCGCTTCCAGGCGGTCTCACCTGTGTCGCGATCGAGTGCCACGATGTATCCGTCGCCGTCGTGATCGCCGTTGACGATGACCAGTTCCTTGAACAGCACGACCGAGCTGCAGTATCCGTGCTTGCTAGCGAACTCGCCGGGCCGGACTTCCCACTTGCGGTTTCCGTCATAGTCATAAGCGGCCACGACCATTTCGTTGCCGTCAAGGAACGTGACGTAGACCTGTCGGCCGTCGGTGGCGGGCGTGCTGGAGGCGAAACTGTTTAGCGGGTGTTTCCCTTCCAGCGGCGAGTGCAGAACGACCTGCTGCCAGATCGTCTTGCCCGTTCGCCGATCGAGACAGATCAGCAGCCGATCTTCCTGTTCTTCCAAGCAAGTGACCATGAAGAGTTGATCGCCAAAGATGATCGGCGACGCGTGTCCCTTGCCCGGTATCTCGACCTTCCAGGCGATGTTTTGGTTCTCCGGCCCGTTCCAGTGGATCGGAACACGCGTCTCCACGCTGGTGCCGTCATATCGCGGCCCCCGCCAGCACGGCCAGTCCTCGGCGGTGGCGGATGCGGCGATAAAAGGAAGCACACACAAACATCGTAGCAAGGCGGGACGGTCAAGCATGCTGTACCTCAGTGTCATTCCAGCGGGCGGATCATAATAATAGTTGACACTCCGCCCCCCCGTGAGTCAAGTGGACAGGGCCGGTGTTTTCTGGCAGAATGGTCGGTACTGAGAGTATCTCGTGTTTAGCCGCCGCGGCCACGCGGTGTTAGACGTCTAACACCGCGTGGCCGCGGTGGCTAAACGAAAAACTCCCCGCATCACACGACCCCTGTTCGAAAAGGAACCGCGCTATGAAACGAATCCATCACACACCCGTGCTCCGCTGCCTGGTTGCGGGGCTTGCGTTGATCTTGCCTGCCGCAGTGGCCCTGGCAGCCCAGCGACCGGTCAAGGTCTTCATCCTGGCCGGGCAGTCCAACATGGAAGGCAAAGCCAAGGTCTCGTTGCTGGAGTATCAATCGAATCAACCGGAAACCAAAGGGCAGTTCCAGCATCTCAAGCAGGACGGCAAGTGGGTCGTCCGGGACGATGTCTGGATCAAGTTCCTCGATCGCAAGGGGAATCTAACCGTCGGTTACGGCAGCCCGGACCGGATCGGCCCGGAACTCGAGTTTGGCAACACCGTCGGCAATCATTATCAGCAACAAGTACTCCTGATCAAGACCGCCTGGGGTGGCAAGAGCCTCTTTCGCGACTTCCGACCGCCGAGCTCCGGCCTTCCGGCGGCGGAGGTCCTCGAAGCCATGCTCGATAACCTCAAGAAGCGAAACCCCGAGGCCACGCTGGCCGACGTGAAAGAATCGTTCGGCGCCTACTATCGACAGATGCTCGATGAAATCTCGGACACACTGGAAAACCTCGAAGACCATTTCCCCGACTACGACGGGCAGAGTTCCCAGGGGCAGAGTTCCCAGGGGCAGAGTTCCCAGGGGCAGAGTTCCCAGGGACGGGGCTACGAGATCTCGGGCTTTGTCTGGTTTCAAGGTTGGAACGACATGATCAACGTCGACTACACGGCCGAGTATGCCGAGAACATGGCCAATTTCATTCGCGACGTGCGGAAAGATCTGAAGACGCCCAACTTGCCGTTCGTGATCGGCCAGCTCGGCGTGGGTGGAACCGAAGAAGCTCCCAACCCGAAGAAGCAGGCCTTCAAAGACGCCCAGGCCGCCCCGGCCGAACTGCCCGAGTTCCAAGACAACGTGATGGTCGTGAAGACGGACCAGTTCTGGGACATGACGGCCGACGCCGTGTTTAATAAAGGCTGGCGCGACCACGTCGAAGAGTGGGAGACCGTCGGCTCGGACTACCCGTTCCACTATCTAGGAAGCGCCAAAACATTTTCGCGGATCGGAACGGCCTTCGGCAAGGCGATCCTCGAACTGAGCGAACGGGAGGAATAGCCCGCGAGAACATCGCCGTAGGATCTACCCTCGATTGGATCAGGTTATGGGGAGCAGGCCAGTAGGGTGTGGCAGATTCTCATAGGTTCGAGATGTTTCCCAAGCGCGGCAAAGCCGCAACCAAAGTGGGAGGGTTCGGGGTTCAGCACTTGGATTCAACGTTTGTTCCGAGATTCTGAACCCTGAACCCCCAACCCTATTCCTCTGGCGCCGTTCACTCTTTCTCGGGCGGGTGACTTGGCGCCGGGGCGGACGACCTGACATGGGCCAGATACCTCCGCTGCAACTCCCGACGCATCTCGTCGGCCGGGAGCCCCAGCAGGTAACCCTGTTCCTTTTCGCTCAACTCATGTTCGAAAAAGTCGTCCAACTTCTGCTGGAGATCCGGCGTGACAAAACCACCGCGAAAGCGACGGGCCGCCATCTGATGTCGAAATGCGCGGCGGATCCCGCCAGCGATCATCCGCCACTGCTCCTTCGGCGTTTTCTGTTCCATCTCGGCCCGCGTCCCGGGCGAAAGCTGCTCGCGCAAGGCCGCCAACTCCTCGTCGGGCAATCGGGGCGACGACAATCGGGGCGCCTGGCCCGGTTTGCGGGCTTGCCAACGCTGTAGCATGATCCACATCACGCTACGCTTACGTGCTTCCGGGTCCAACTTCTTGAGTCGGGCGGCCCACTGCGGCGAGGTTTTCAGGATCTGGGCCTCGTGCTCGGCGGCGTACTGCTCCAACCACCGAAAGATCCCCTCGATGTCGGTCTTGACCCGCGCTTCCTCGCGACGCATTCGACGAATCTTCTGGACCCGCTCGGCCGGGTCCAACTCCAAGAGCGACTCGCGCTCGTAAGGCGAAAGGGTCATCAACCAACGGTGGTAACGGTCCAGGACTTCGCGAAGCTCCGGGGCCTCGTCCAACTCCCGGTGCAAGCGACGCAGCCGCTGCTGTTCGGCCGAGTCTAGCTTGGCGAATTGCTCTTGCCGACGCCCCAGTTGTTCCTTCTCGGCCGCGGTCATGGCCTCGATCCGACCGCGCGCCGAGGGAATGTCGTCGGCAAGCAGTAGGCAGTAGGCAGTAGGCAGTAGGCAGAGAAGCAGTGGGGAGAGAAGCAGTGGGGAGAGAAGCAGTGGGAAGTGGATAGTGGATAGTGGGTAGTGAGTCGCCGTGCCGGCGACTGCTAAACGATGACGCACTGAACGGCGACGCGCAAAACGGAATGCTGAACCCTGAACCCTGAACCCTGAACCCTTACTGCTCATCTTCGCCCTCCTTTGCATCTTCCTCGGCGAAGAGATCTTCCTCTAGCAGCATGTGAATGAACTGGACGTCGTCAACCCAACGGTACTTGTCGAGGTTCTCCAGGACCGGTAGGTCGTGGATCAATTGGTGGTTGGGATTGGGGGCCCAGAATGCGACGCCCGCGAAACCGGCCATGCCGACGACCAGTAGGCCGGCAACGGCCAAGGCAAAACGCCGGCGTCGGCGCCGCGGGGCGGCTGCCAGCGAACTCTCAAGATCCTCGGCCGCGGCCGTGCTGACCATCTCTAGCGTGGTGTGTGTGAAGTTTTCGACACAGAGCGAAGTATCCAACGTGCCCAACAGTTCCCACGTGCGGTCCAACTGCTGCATCTTCTCGCGCAGCTTCGCATCCTCGGCCAATTGCCGCTCGATCTGCCGGCTGGCCGGGGCGTCCAATTCGCCGTCCAGATAGGAGACCAGTTGGTCTTCCAGCGACGCTTCGGCGTTGGCATCTTGTTCGGGCATGGACTAGTTACCGGTAGACGGTTTGGAAGAGCCATTTACCATGGCCGGGCGATCCCCCTGCAGCAGATACGGCTGCAACACATCACGCAGGTTGGCCCGGGCTCGTGAAAGTAACGATTTGACGGCTTGCGGAGAGAGTTGCATTGTTTCGGCAATGTCGGCGTAGCTTAGGTCCTCGAATTTACTGAGCACGATGGCCGTGCGTTGCCGCTCGTTGAGCGCGCCCAGGGCCATTCGTACAATTTCTCGCAACTCGACTTTTGCCAAGCGTCGCGCCGGCATTTGACCGCTGCTGGCCTGCAAGAGAGTCTCCATCGGCCGGCCGCCCATCGACCCGCTGTCGCGAGGCTGTAACGTCACTTCGGGCCGGCGCGAACGTCGACGCAACGCATTGGACGCCACGTTGTTGGCTATCGTAAACAGCCACGTGGCGAACTTTGCTCCGGCCACATACGTCTTTCGGGCACGATACACCCGAAGAAAAACGTCTTGGGTCAAATCTTCCGCCAGATCGCGGCTGCCGACCAGATGTTCCAGCACCGTGGACAACCGCTCCTGGTAACGTAACACGAGTTCCTCGAAGGCGGCCGCATCGTCGTCGCGCACGCGTAGCATCAGCCGCACGTCGGGGTCTCCGAGCGTGTATCGTCGGGCAGATGATTCGCTGACGACCAAGGCAGTCTCCCTCTCGGTTGCGGAAGGCGATACTCGTTTTGCAGGCGCACAAAACGTCTACCTCCAGCTTAGCCGAGCCGGCCGCCGCCAACTACCCTTCAAACCCTTCTGGGCGGAGATCCTACTGAAATGAAACCCCGGTCACGGGTCAAGGTTCCGCTCGTTCGCTATGTATTACTAATCTGAAACATTGTTAAGTTTTTCACAAAGATTCCTGGCCAGCCGGACGTAACATATTGCTTGCAAGGGTCTTAGGGTTCGGGGTTCGGGGTTCAGAATTTCGGGACAAACGTTGAATTCGAGTGCTGAACCCTGAACTCCAAAACCATTGCCAGTAATGTGTTATGCCCGACTGACCGGAACGTCGGGCCCTTTTCTCCGGTGAACGAGGCCCGGCCGCTAAACGTGGGGGAACGTTGGGCATGATAATCGCTTCTTTTTCGCCAGACTCTCTATTCCGGTAAGTCGTCGCCCGTTGTCCGAATTGCTTGCGCTATTAGACAGATTGTTACAATCGACGCAAGACTTTCTCGATTTGTTCAAGTTGAAGATTCTTTAGGGTCTGGTTTGCTACTGAGAAGCGAGTCGGCCGATGCGTAGACTGGTGACAGAAGGAGGCGTCGCGCCCGCATCGGGGTGTGCCGTAGCGCGATCTGAGCACCAACAAATCGGGGCGTTTCTTGGCAAGCATTTGTTCAAAGAATTGGAGTGTTCGGTATGAAGAGTTCTTGGTTTGCGCAAATGGTCTTGGGGTTGGCTGTCCTCACGGCTGGAACTGCATGGGCGAACGGCGGTTTAACGGGACCGCTGCGCCAACCAATCACGGCGACTCAAGTCGCTTACGAGTATGACAACTACCTGTATCCGGCCGCACCAACCGCCCAGGATGCGGAGGCAGAGGCAGAGGCGGCCCCGGCTGCGGAGGCCTCGCCGAGCGATCAGCCGGCCGTGGTGGAAGACGTCCTACTGGCGGATATCGGTTGCGGTGAGTCGTGTGGCGCGGATGCTTGCGGCTCGTGCCGCCAGCGACGCTGCTGCTGCGACTTGGGCGATCCCTGGACCTTGCCGCAACCCTGTGCGTTGCAACGCCGCGACATCAAAGTCGGCGGTTGGATTCAGGCCGGCATGCACACCAACGCTCACGGCGACAAGCAGAGCAACGGCCCGTTGGGATTCAACGATCTGAGCGACGGGTTCAACCTCCACCAGCTTTGGCTCTTCGCCGAGCGCGAGGCCGACAATGGCGGGTGCGGAACGGCTTGGGGATTCCGGATGGACTACGTGTTTGGCGTCGACGGCCCCGATACTCAGGCCTTCGGCGATCAAGGCTGGGACTTCGGTTGGGATAGCTCGTCGCGGTACGGTTCGGCAATCCCGCAACTCTACCTCGAATTGGCCTACAATGATCTCTCGGTGAAGTTTGGGCACTTCTACACGCTGATTGGCTACGAAGTGGTTCCCGCCCCGGATAACTTCTTCTACTCCCACGCCTATACGCAGTACTACGCCGAGCCGTTCACCCACACCGGCTTCCTGGCCGAGCACCCGGTGGGTGAGGACATCACCGCTTACGGCGGATGGACCATGGGTTGGGATAGCGGCTTCGAGAATAACAACGACGCATCCACCTTCCTCGGCGGTTTGAGCTTCCAGTTGACCGAGCGGGCCTCGCTGACTTGGGCCGTAACGGCTGGCGATTTCGGCGCCGGTTCCGGCGATGTCTACATGAACAGTCTCGTGTTCGACTACGCCTTGACCGACCGCTTGACCTACATCTTCCAGCACGACCTGGGTAATAACTCGAACCTTGGCGCCGGCGACAACGAGTGGTACGGCATCAACCAATACTTGCTCTACCAGATCAACGACTGCTGGGGCGCCGGATTGCGATTCGAGTGGCTCCGCGACGACGACGGCACGCGTGTCATCGGTGGCAACGACGGCGACTACTACGAAGTGACCGCCGGGCTGAACTACCGCCCGCACGCCAACGTCGTAATCCGACCCGAGTTGCGTTACGACTCGTACGAAGGCGCCCTCGGCGGAGGCCAGCCGTTCAACGAGAGTCGCAACAACACGCAGTTCTCCGGTGGCTTCGACGTGATCTTTACCTTCTAGGGGCAAGCCGCGAACCGGCGTCTAATGCCCATTAAGAACTCTTTTCGGGCGGTCTCGCAACGGCGGGGCCGCCCGTTTTGGCTTCTTGCCAAGCTCTGGCTGGGCGTTATTGGCCGACCGATGTTGGTTTGGCTCAGTAGGCGTGCCCGGAAAAACTGGATAATCCATACCGTATGCGTCGAGTTTAACAGATATGCGGTCTGTGCGGGGTGGTATCTTGTGTGTGCATGCATTGCCAGCAACGGGACCGCCGTTTTGCCCAGAGCAAGAGCCAGTCGAGGAGACGCGTGATGTGCCCCGTTGAACAATCGCCCGCCAAACACTTGGCAGACAAGCGAAAATTCTACAAGAACTACTGGAAGAACGACGAGCTTCGCAACATTCGTCCTGATGGTTTGGGGGAGTTTCCCGAAGGCTGGGATGTTCGTGCCTATCTGAAGGAATTGACCGCTCGACTCCCGCATGATTCGCTGGTGGACTTTGGCTGCGGCTACGGCAGGCTGTGTCGGGCGTTTGCGCCGCAGAAGTACTTGGGGATCGATCTGAACCCCAACGCCGTCAAGACGGCAGCCGAGCGCTTCCCGACATACTCTTTCCAGGAAGCCGATTTCGACCATTATCCCCCGGCGGATATCTACTTGGCCTACACGGTATTCCTGCACCTCGATGACGAAGTGTTGGCTGAGGTCTTAACGCGAATGGCCGCTTCATGCAGGAAGTACTTGATCATCGCGGAGATCCTCGGCCGAGAATGGCGGCGACCGGGGACCCCACCCGTATTCAATCGTGATCAGCAAGACTATGTCAGCCTGGCCTCGGCCGCCGGTTTTCGATTGGCAGGGGAAGATGCACGCCCGTATCGGCATTACCAAAGCAACCCGCAATTTGCCGACAGGAATACGGACCTGAACGTCCTGATCTTCGAGAACCAAACTGCGACAGATCATCAAGTAGGAAACGGCGTTTACCAAAACGGGATGCAGTCTCCAGGGGAATCAGGGAGTATTCGCAGCCATCAACGTAAACCAGAGAACGCAATGGACTTGGCAATCTACGGAATGATGCGTAGTGGCACGACGTTCTTGGCCGACAAACTCACAAGTCAGCCTTCGGCTTTCGTCTTGACCGAACCGAATATGCATCTGAATGATTGGGGAACACATACGCTCCGCCAACTCCAGGCGTTCGGCATACATGTCGATGAAAGCGAGTGGGACCGTAATCGTTGGCCGTCGTTCGAGGTCTTCTTCGACACCAGAATCCTGCCGGAGCTTTCCCGGTTGGAATTCTGGGGAGTCAAACTCGTAAACTTCGCCAACTGGCCTTACTTCTTCAACAAGTATCAACCCAAACGGCTGATCCTGTGTGTGCGGGAAATTCGCGACGTCGTGCTATCGGCCGTTGAACTGGCCGCAACTCAGGAGCGCTCTCACGTGCTCGACTCGAAGTGGATCACGAATCGCGCCGTCGAGACGGCTCGCGAATTGGTTCGGATGTCTCGATTACCCCACTTGCTCGTTCGTTACGAAGATCTTTGCACCGATCCGACCGTGATGCGAAGAATTCTCGATTACACGGGCTTGACTTCGACCGGCGACGAGAGAATCGGATTAGACAGTGCTTACCGTCGCCGGTATGAACATCAGCGGCATGGAAGCGCCCTTTCGTCACGCACCGTCTACAGCTATTGCAAGGGAACCCGGCGTCAAGGCCGCGAACTGGCCGAACATATCTGGCAGCAATGCGCCGAGTATTGCACGACCTTCGGATACGAAGCACCGCGACGCCATGTCTCACTCGACTCCAGCGTGATCGAGTGCCACCCTTGTGCCAAGGATGTCCTCCTCGGGCCGCACGCTGGCCAGTCGGTTCCGATCACCCGGACCGCCGCCGGCGAGAACCCCGTCTGACGGTCCGATCTGGGCCGACTTCTCGCGGATCGCGTAGAATCGATAGCCGTACCGTTGTAGCTGCTCGGTTACCGCCGTCGTGTCGCTCGACGGCGAACAGGCCATCAGCAGATCGGGGTGGGCCGACTCGAGCGACTCGGCCATGCCGGCGAGTACCTTGCCTTCCGCGCCGTTCACACTGATCCGAACCAAGTCGGGCAACGGGAAGGTGTTCTGACGGAAGAAATCGTCGATCCGAAAGCTGGGGACGACTTCTATTTCGGTTGTCGCTACTGTCGACTCGGTCGCAAGCGTGGCATCGCAGGGCAGCAAGTCCTGCGTGGAATTGAAACGAATCTGCCCGGAACCGTTCGTGTCGCAGACCACGGCCCACACCGGATGCACGTTGGAAAACCTGTTGACACTCTTGTTCCGCAGGAACAGCGCGTCATTGCGACCAACCGGTTCGAACCCGACGCTCGTGGCCTCTTCGGCCACACTCGCAGCCAGGAAGCAGTAGATACCCGTCGAGGCGCCAAGGTCCAAGACGGTGCGACTTCCTACAGCCAGCCGTTGCCAGAGCCGGGTGGTGACCGGTTCATAGGCGCCGGTCCATGCCAGCGACAAGGCCGTCGCGTCGTCGTTGCCGCAGAACATGACGAAATCCCGACCCGAATACTGCGTGACGTCGACAAACGCGTGCAAGGGCATCTGACGCGAGATCTCCAGATAGTCACACTCGGCCTTGTGTTCCTGCAGCAACTTCTGTAACTGAGCCACACAGCGGTTACCCAAAGCGATCGCCCGAGTGCTCTGGGGACCCAGGTTCCGGCTCGATCGCTCTCGACTGATCATCGGGCGAACCGTTTCACCCCAGGCACGCCCGCTGGCCGATCGCGGGCCCACCGAGTGAATGCGCCGGCGGTTGACGAACAGTTCGAGCGGCCGCTTCACGCAACGATACGCTCGCCATAGCCGCAAGTAGTAATCGAAATCTTCGCCCGAGTCCATCGATTCGTCGAACGGCGTTTCCACGGCAGCCGCCGTGCGGACAAAGTGACCCATCTGTAGCGTCTGATACGGATCGAACACAACCAACTCGTCCAGGCTGTCCAGTGAAACGGCCTGGGGCAGCCGTACCACGTTGGCGGCCTCGGGCATCTGCTCGACGATCAATCCCCAGATCGCGTCGTAGTCGCCAACCAGCGGCTCGACCAGACGGAAGGCTTCCGGCGACATCAGGTCGTCGGCGTCGAGGAAGAAGAGCCAGTCGACGTTCAACTCGGCGCACCGCCGAACGGCCGCGTTCCTTGCCCGAGAACGCCCCAACTCGGCCTTCGTGTCGTCGACCGATACGATGTCGACTCGCTCGAACGGCCCTTGGCTCCGGGCCGTCGCTCTTTCGATCGAGGCCCGGCACTCGCGGTAGATTTCCGCGTGTCCCGGCCCAATCGGTGTAATCACGCCGCACGAAAGCCCCATGTCGACTCGATTCTGTTTGTCTTCCTGACTGAACCCGACCGCCGAACCGTTGCTCGTGTTGTCCTTTTAGCGATTCGACTGCGGATCGTTATCCATCGGCAGCCAGGCGGCCGTGGGAACAATCGCTCGGCGCTGGCCTTTGGCCGGCTGCCGAACCTCGGTGAATACCCGAGGATGTTCGAGCAAACAGACAGGCGACTCGCTTGACGACGCCGATATTGACTCGGCCGACTCAACCTGGGCCGGCTCAATCTCGGCGAGTCCAACCACATCTTCGGCCGGATCCCACGAGCTCATCAGAAGCTGTGCCACAGCCTTGGCGTCTGGCGTGCAATCCTTTCTCCAAACGCCCGAAAGATAGAGGGGCCGGTCCGTGGTGGGAAACAAGGACGCAAAGAACTGACTTTCCCGAACCGTCTGTTCCAAAACATCCGGCGTGTGAAAGCTAATCGGCTGCATCTCCGGATGACCCGCGTTCTGAGCCATGTTGTCTTCGCCATCCAAAGGCGTTGACGAAGAATTGTCGTCCGAAGGGCTCTCCACCGGAAAGGCCTCCTCCGGCAAAGCATCCTTCGGCTCGATGTCGGAATCGATTCCTTCGGCAGCCGGTGGTTCCGACTCAGGCAAAGAGATCTCTTCGGGGGCCGTTTCAGAGACCCCATCTTCAGAGACCCCCTCGGCGGAAAACCCGCCGGGGGCTTCCGGCAGTGCCAATTCGGCGTCTGGGTTTTCGGCGCCAGAGTTTTCAACGTCTGAGTTTTCGGCGTCTGGCTTTGCCTCGGCGTACTGGCTCGGGCACTCGGAACAAAGTCCGGGCCAAGGTCGCCAACACGTCTGCTCGTAGCCGTAACACTCGGGATCCAGGCAACTGCTCGTGCATGGCGGCGGCCAAGAGCACCCAATCTGGCTCGGGCGAGCGTTCCACGGCTCGTGACGCTGCGTGTGGCAACCGATGCAGCTCAACAAAAGCAACAGCGTGCCTCCCGTGACAACCAGGCTTCTTGTGTTTTTCATACTTCTCATGCTGAAAGTCCGGCGTGAGGGTTCATTCTTCATCAAAACGGGTCGGCCTATCCTAGGCTAGGGCTGCTAGAAATTGCCGCTGCCTCGCGGGTTCCCGCCGCCACTCAAGACCGAGCCGGATAATCGCGTGAGTGTTTGCACGCTCAATAGCGAGAAACCCATCACGCGTTCCATCGGGGCTATCAACTTGCCAAGGCCCGTGTCCAGGGCGATCAGTTTGTCCTCGGCAATGAAAACACGGTCGCCGGGTAGGATCTGATAATTCGTACCCACGGCGGCCTGGGCCGTGATCCCCTCCCAACTAACCGGCAGCACTTGGACGTTGCCGGGCTGGCGCGTGGGCCGGGCGATCCAGATCCGCTTCGAGGAGACCTGGTCCAGGCCGTTAATGTTCGAAATGGCGTCCAGCACGGTCTCGTTGCCCGTGATCGGGAAACGATACACTCCATCACCCATGCCGGCGCCTTGCGTAATCACGTAGTAGACCTTGCTGTTGTAAGCGTAGACGTCGACCGAGACCTCCGGATTGTCCAGGTGTTTGGACAAGTGGCCTTCCACGGCCACCTTCGTTTCGGCCAGGGTCATGCCCACCACGGAAACACTGCCATAGCTACCCAAGGTTACGGTGCCGTCGGGCGCCACCAGATGTTCTCCCATGATCTGCTGCTTGGCGGCCATATCGCCAAGCGTGACCGAGACGACCGGATCCGCTAAGAAATCTTTTTTCAAATGCTCTTCGATGGCCGTGTCGACCTCGTCGATCGTCTTGCCGGTGACCTCGACCGAGCCGTAGCTGAATCCCAAGTTGACGCGCCCTCCCGGCTCAATCATATAGACGCCGCTGATCGGCGACTCCGGCAGAGTGCCTTGTACATCGATGGCCAACGTATCGAGGGTCCGCAAATGGTAGGGCGCTCGCGGCCCGACATGGATCGCGTCGATGCTCAACACGTCGGGCGCCTCTACCCGATAGGTCGGCAGAATGACCTTCGCAAGTTCTCGAGGCGTCGTATCGCACGCCGACCCGAAGGCCGGATCCCCCATCGACATCTCCTGGATAACCTCGCCGTGCGGCATGGTGTGACAGCCGATGCTGCCGCAAAACAAGATTAGTCCCGCCAGGAGTAGAAAGCCCGGGAAGAGTGCAAAGCCGGAGATGTTCTGGGTTGTTTGACGCATGGCCTGGGTCCGCATTGGGTTGAGGTCTGACTGCGGTCGATAAACGTTCGCTAAGCGTTACATCAGGATCAATCGGATCAATCGCTACAGCAGGACCGACCCATCCAATCCTGAATATCGGACCATTCGTCAGAGTCATCCCAGTCGGAACCCCGCCCAAGGGGCAAATTCTCATTTTGCCGTTCGGGTCGTGCCGGTTATTGGTTTTGCAGAAGATGCGCAAACTTTGCGGGCAGGCAAAAGGCCCCGATTACGGCACCCGAGCCTGCATATTCCCGAGAAATACGGCTAGTCCGGGGGGGTGGCTTGTCTCGCTTGAAAGTTCCGCCCGGGTCACTTACAGTAACGAGAGAACCGTCAGCGGTCCCGGAATTCGCCTCCTACAAGGGGATCAAGAGGATGACGACATGCGGCCAATGAACTGTCCCGGTCGGCAACGGCAATACCGGCGCCGGTGGTGTATCCTCGTGGGGGCCATTTCCTGGCTGGTCGGGTCTTTGACGCCCGACGTGGCGCCGGCTCAATCTCGCCAGGAAATTCAGACCGATTGGCAACGCCAGGACGAATGCCGAATGCGGCAAATCCGCCAGCCGGGCGCGGTTCGGTTTGTCGAGACCGAGCTGAACTGGCCGGGCATCCGGGCGATCGACGCACCGACGTCGGACGGGTGGCAAATTGTCTGGCCGGAAGGCTCGACATTGGGGGTCGGAA
>CAYYOX010000046.1:0-816 GCA_964473065.1 uncultured Planctomycetaceae bacterium
CTCCAACCAGCTAGCCGGGCCGTCAATATCCAACGCCTCAGCCAGCCGGTTGGCAATCCTGACCGCAATCCTCGGCAAATGCTTGCTGACTCGAATATCCCTAGTTTTCGTCCCGCAAAGGGCGAAACAGACCGTGCCCCACTCGTCCACTGACAAATCAACCCGTTCGCCCTCAGCCACCGATTCCAGTCGTGAGCGAAGCTTCTTCGTTCTGGCTATGTTCGTCTCGGTGATAATTGCCCTCAGTTCCTCAGCGGTCAGGTGGATCGACACGGTGGTCATCGGGTCGTAGGACGGAACAGGTGCGTGTCGTTTGGAGTAAGCTCCCTTCAGCATCCCGTCCGTCCACTGCAACAGGGTCATCACCGCCTCCTGCCGGGTGCGTTTCCTCGCTGGGAACGGGCGATTGAGAGCGACCTTGATCTCGTCTGCGCAGTGCGGTTTACTCGCCGTCTCCGTCTGCTGCATCCACTGGACAACCGCCTCATCAAATCTGGGCAACTCCTCACCCGTGACAACTGCCATGCCAAGCTGCTGGAGATGGGGGTAACAATTCCTGCCACTGGGGACGATCTCGGAGATAGATCGTGCTGGGACGCTGACGATCTACCGCATTCAATGGTCGGAGCATGGCCTGGGACAATAGGGAGGCAAGGCCATTGACTGTGGGCGGCGGCAATCGCAAGTCTTCCATCGCCAGCACGTCACCGGATTCCTCCTCGATTACCATCCCCATCCAGCGGTCCCGGCGTTTGATGAAGACTTAAGGGCCCAGGAAGGAAACCGCTTCGACTCAGGCTGCGGTAAGCGGCCGGC
>CAYYOX010000046.1:826-18625 GCA_964473065.1 uncultured Planctomycetaceae bacterium
GCATCGCGGTGTGCCTGCCTCTGCGTCAATTAACGGTCGTTTTTTGGGACTCCCAAGGAACGGTTGGGTGGACGTCACAAACGTCGATAACACAGGGCGCCAAGTGGACTTGCCGACCATTGAAATCGTGGCGCCTCCGTCGAGGGCTGGCGTGGACGGACCTCCAGAATCCTCAGGCGGCGGCGACAGAATACTCGAGGAGAATGTGCCTGACGATTCAGACGGATCATCCACGCGTCGCTTCACCGGCGACGGGGAACTCCAAGGTCTGGATGGCCTGCCAGGCGTTGGCGGAGACGGCGATTGTGGGGATCGAGCGAGAGAGCACGACGGCGAAGGTTCTCGGCTTCGGCACGGTTGCCTGCCGCTTGCTCCAACGTGGCCAGGCTGGCCAACGCGCCGACCGAACGGGGATTGACCTGAGCGGCTTGTCGGAAAACACCGTAGGCCTGATCGACCAGCCCTCGTTGCAGACATTCCTCGCCGTGGGCAACCAAGTAGACTTCCATCTCGTACCGTGCCAAGTCGTCTGACGGGTCTATGGCCAAGGCCTGCGTGAACAAGTTGGCCGCTTCCACGTGTTGGCCGAGGCACTTTTGTATGAACGCTTGATTGGCGGTGGCCCGCGCCGCCTGGGCTTGCTGCAAGCTTCCTCTCGTCAACGGGTTCGCGGTTACATACCGGGGGCACAAGGGCTCTTGAAGTGCACAGAGCAGGTCCAGATTCGTGGCCGCCAGATCTTGGCTGTTGAGTTGGTCTCCCAGGCGGGGAGTTCTGAACTCGATGATCGGGCAATTCTCAGTGTTCAACGGCTGGCCCTCGGCAAAGTGCCCCAGCGCCTTTGGCCCGGCGACGAAGGTTGCCAAGAGGCCAAACGGCGAGTCAAGGCCCGCCCGGTCCAGGGCTTCTCGCATTACCCGATCTGAGAAACGACTTTTGATCTGCTCGGCGTCCCAGACCACCGGCTGCGATGTAGAGATGAAGGCCAGATAGTATCCTTGAAGCCACATCGTCGTATGGGGGAATACTTCCAGCAAGGTTCTCGTGAGAACCTTCAGATCCTCGGGAGCGATTTGGCGGATGGCCACCCAGACGACGAACATGCCGCCGGAATCTGTGGCCAGTTTTTCGCGGCAGGCGCGAAAATGCTCGACCGTGTACAGTCGCGACACGCCGGCACGGTACGGCGTCAACAGACCATTGACGATCACGTCGAATCGCTCCGGCGTCAGGGCAACGTAATTCCTGCCGTCGGCGCAGACGATCTGAACCTTCGATCCTCCGGAGCCCTCCTTCAAGGTAATGCCCTGATTGTAGTCGGCAAACCATTGGGCGGCCTCAATCACGCCGGAGGAAATCTCCACGGCCACCGCCTTCTCGACGATCGGCAGATCCAGTGCGCCGAGCTTGACGCCGGTCCCCAGGCCGATTTCTAAGATGCGTCGCGGCGATGGGTGGAGCACCAGGGGCAAGAGCGCCTGTTTCCGTTGGTCTGCAACGGTTCGAGGAAGCGTGGAGCCTTCCCGGTGGAGCCGGTTGGTAAGCATCGCCCGCGTGCCGACCCGCTTGTCCTCGACCACCTCGACCAGTCCGTATTCGTCTTCGCAGCGAAAGCAGAGCTCGTCTTCAGGACCGAAACCTTGTCGAGTAACGGCCGTGTTTCCATGGGTGATGCCGAGCGTCAGTGATGCCACTGCGACGCCCGCCGCGAGCGTTGCGTAAACCGGCCGATACCGGGCGGCCGCGAATGCCCACGCCACCCCGGCGGCAGTAGCCGCTCCGGCCAGAGCACAAACGGCCGTCGCCCACCATGTCCCCCAGCACGGAATCACGATCAATCCGACCACTAGTGAACCCAATACTGCGCCGAAGGTGTTGGCGGCGTAGGTACGTCCCACCGGCCGGCCGATCCCTTTGGTCAGCAATCCGTAGAGTTTGCAGGCAATCGGCAGCGATGCACCCATCAAGATCGTCGGCACCAGCAACAGGCAGGTGGCCAGCACCAGTGGCCTGCCCAGCCACGGTTGCAGCAGACCACGGTCGCCGGCCGGCACCAGCCCGACGGCCAGTTCGGCCAGTTGGGGAGCCCACAACAAGCTCAGCAAAGCATAGAGCGACAGCAGGATCTGGATGGCTACGAACCATTCGGCCGGCCGCGCCAGTCGGTCGAGTCTTCCCCGTACCAGCCAACTACCCAGACTCAGCCCGAAAAGCAGAATCGCCAACATCAGACTGAACGCGTAAGTGGTATTCAGGGTCAGCAGGGACAGGACGCGACACCAGATCGTTTCATACCCCAAGGCACAGAACCCCGAGACGGCAGCGGCCACCAGAATCCAAGACGCACCGACACGAGCCGCTTCCGTTTGACGATGGCGCTGCCGGTGAGGTTTGACTTTTGCCGGACGATCGTTCGTTGCGGGCTGCGGAACGGCTCCCGTACGCCGGTCGAGCCAGAGAGCCAAGAGTCCGGCCAGCGCACTTAGCCCACCGGCCGTCAAGCATGCGCCCCGCAACCCGAGCGTCTCTATCAGCAGAAACCCGGCCAACAGCGTTCCGAAAACTCCTCCCAGGCTGTTGATCGCGTAGGCCGTTGCGGTGTGACGCCCGAGCATCTCAGGAGACTTTGCCAGTGCTTTGACCACGAGCGGCAAGCTGGCGCCCATCAACACGGTGGGCGGCCCGATGGCGACGGCGGCCGTGGCGAATCTGGCCAGATCGAGCACTGGCGAGACAGGCCCGAACGATTGGGCCAGTTCTCCGAACAAACCGGCCATCCAGCCCACTTCCCAAAGAGGAAGCAACACCAGGGCGACGATGGCCAGTTCCAGGAACGCGTAGAGACGAATGGGCCGCGCTGTTCGGTCGGCGACGAGCGAGGAGAGCCAACTGCCAATTCCCAAGCCGGCCATGAACACGGCCAGGACGATCGCGGTGGCCGCCGACGCGCTTCCCAACAGGTCGGTCAACCAGCGGGTCCACACGACCTCGTAGACCAGCCCCGCCGTGCCGGAAAGGAAGAACAGGACGTACAGTATACCCGCTGGTCGTAACCTAGGCCGCATAACTATCGGTCTCCCTACCGACGAATGTCCGGCCCCCCGACGCGGCTATCCTAACAGGATGCCGTGGACGGCTCAACATCATCCTATTACCAGATTGGCTGTTCAGGCACGTCGGCTGGCTTGGGGATGCTCATCGGGGTGGTGGCTGAACCACGCAGGGGACAACGTGTGCCGGAAGTGGTGGCCAGGTTGTAGCAGACTGTTCCTTAGAGGGGCTACCTGGCGTGAAGGTTTGAGGCGTGGGCAAAGAACTCCGGTCAGGTTGGGTTTTTGTGTAGGGAATTGCGGCCTCAAGCGGTAAACACCGGTCGCCGATCTGCAAGACAGTGCGCAGTCGGATTTAGCGCGTTCATCATACGAATTGGCAAACCTTTGCATAGCGGCACGACCGCACCCCTTTGGAAACGAACACCGAAGCTGGGCAACCGCGGCAACCCTTGCTGCCGTTGCCACTTACTGAGGAGATGATCGAATGAAAAGAGTATCCGTAGTTTTGCTGATTTTTGCGGTGTCCCTAACATCGTGGGCAGTCTGCCCAGACGCAGTATCTGCAGTCGAATTGGGTTGGGGTAGTCTTGCGGGCTTGGTGCATAGCACTCCCGTCGACATTATTCGGCCCCCTCGCTCGTGCGACCAATGCAAGAAAGAGTTCTGCGTTGAGCGTGTTCCCGTTACGGAGTGCGTGACGGGAAAGAAGTTGGTCTACGACACGAAGAAATGCTACGAGTACGTCACGATTCCGGAGATCAGGTACCGATTCGTCACGCGGCGCGTTACGAAAGAGGTTAAATGCTCCTATTGCATGCCCACGTGCGAAACTACGGACGTGGATCACTGCTACGAAAAGGAGCGATGGGATACCGAGGATTCCTGCTCTGGAAAACTCCATTGCAAGACCTGCGAGACGAAGGTGGAGAAGCTCCCCTGCAAGCACTGCGGACGGAGACCGGGCGAGACGATTGTGAAGGTCCGTGTCCGCGAGTGCGTGAAAGAACCGTATACCGTGTATCGCCAAGTGCGGAAGCAAGTCTGTATCAAACAGCCCCGCTACGAACGAGTGCAGGTCTCGGTCACGCGGTATGTATGTAACAACTGCAGCGGCAATGACTGCCAAGGCTGTTGCGATCAGGGCGGCTGCGAGTCGGGTTGCGAGCACGACGTTGCCCCGTATCCGGCAGATGCACTTGAAACAGAAGAACCAGAACCCGCACCAGAACCATAGAGTGCCGGCCTCCCGGGCAGTGTTTCCCGAGAGTTGCTGAGGCCCTGGAGTTGACCCTAACCAATTTGCTTTTCGTGAGAGCAACGTTTCACGCACGGAGCATGGAGGCTAAGAATGCGAACTCATAAATCAGCGGTCTTCGGACGGATGACACCGATCATTCTGGGCGGGCTGACGGCATGGCTGTCGATTCTCTGCTTTGCCGATCGGGCCCTGGCCATTCCGGTTTTTGCCCGAAAATACGGGACCTCCTGTATTACCTGCCACGCAGGCTTCCCCAAGCTTAACAGCGTGGGCGAGGCATTCCGGCGCAACGGGTATCAGTTCCCCCAGGACGACGATCTGCTGGTCAAGGACGAGCCGATCCTCATGGGCAATGAAGCCTATAAGGACATGTGGCCCAACTCGATCTGGCCTTCCGACATTCCCCATTTGCCGCCGGTGTCGCTTCGGGCGCGGCTCGGGTACAAGCAATTCTTGAACACGCCGCCTGGCGGACATGGTGAAGCGGCGCCGCCGTCGACCGACTTCCAGTTTCCGATGGACTACAGCCTGATCAGCGCCGGGACACTCGGTGAGAATATTTCCTGGTACGCGGGCATGGTGCTGGCCGGCAAAGGCGGCCATGGCGGCGGCGGTCACGGCGGCGGAGACGAAGGGCTGGAGCCGGAGCTGGAACGAATGTTTGTGCAGTTCAGCAACCTCTTCGCATGGTCGGACTATGACGACGACGACGGGATGCGCGAAGGAAACCGCTGGATCAGTCTGCCGCGGCACGCTTTGAACCTACGTGTCGGCCAGTTTGAGCCAGGGGTGATCGCACCTTGGGCGTCGATCCATCGGCAGTGGGGTATTACCGGACGACTGCCCAACGTGGTCTCCTTGAGCGACGCAGGCTTCGATGGAGAGATTCAGAACACGAACATGTTTTCGTTCGAGCCCGCCCAGCGGGGATTCGAATTGCATGGCACGCTGCGCCAATATAACTCCTACGCCGTCGGCCTGGTCAACGGCAACGGCAGCATGGGTGCCTGGGATAACAACACCGACGTAGACTTTTACTTCCGGGTTGCCCGGAAATGGTTCGGCTTCCCGCTGGACGGTGTGCTCGGCGAGGCCCAGACGGACGGAAACGGAGAAGGCGGAGCCGAGGACTTCGGCGACGGGGTGAGTCCGGGGTTAGATTTCTGGCGAGAAATCCAGTTCGAGACCGGCTTCTTCGGCTACACAGGCCGCAATTCGGTCATGGTAGACCAGGAATTCGAGTACGAGGTCCAAGACGAGGACGGGGTGGATCATCATTTGGAACTCGTCGAAAGGGTCGGCATGCTGTCCGACAAGTTCGAGCGGATCGGGGTCGACGGCCGCTTCCAATTCCAGGACCTGGACATCTTCGGCGTTGCGTACTGGGGCCGGAACGGCGCTCCGGGCGCCGAGTTGGAAGATGGTGATATTGAGGTTTTCAGGGACATCGATCTCTTCACCTGGTTCCTCGAAGCCAACTACCACGTCAAGCCCTGGCTAACCCCGTACGTCCGCTACGAGCAGCTCCACTTCGACAGTCACCATTTTCAGGACCATAAGGGGATCGATCGGGCCGTACTAGGTGCCGTTTTCACGGTTCGCGCCAATATGCGAATCGTCACCGAGTTCCTGATCGACGCCAAGGGTCGTAACGAAGAGGGCGAGTTCACTACCCACGATGCCTTCACCGCCATGTTGGACTTCGCCTTTTGAGTGGCAGGGTAACCCCGGCCAGAAAACCCGCCATGACCTATCACCTGTCGTTTCTCACGATGATGCCGGTCCTGTTCACGTTGGTGACACCAGGACCGGCAGCGGCCGAAGAGCCGTACGCTACAAACAGCGCCATGGCAGTGGCTTCAACCCAGGTGCTCTTGCCGAGGGCGGGGCCCATCCCACGATCCGTCGATGCCGGTCGGATGTCTGAAATCGGCCGGCCCTCTTTTCCGGTTCGACAGCCGCATGAATCCCAAGGATTCAACTTCCAAACAAGCTATTCGGCAACTCCGAATCACTCGCCCGCGGTGGCCTCTGCTGCTACCTCGTGGGATCGCCCCGTGCGGCTTCCAAGCGTGGACCTCGACGCCCCAAGCTACGGGACGGCCGACGGCACTTGGCGGGAAGAGGGCCGCCACATCGTCATTAACCTTGACGGTCGGGAATTGCGACTCGAAAGACAGACGCCGACAAGCACTCCGGCCGGTTCGCCGACCGAAGGTAATCTGACCGGCGGGACGGTCTACGGTCGACTCCTGCACAAGGGTGGGCCGCTGGCCAACTGCCAGGTCACGATTACGCCAATGAGAAAGGGATTCACCGGATACGTCGCCGAAGGGGCCGGAAAGCTTCCGCCGGTCACGACCGACAACCACGGAGTTTACCGCTTCGATAACGTACCCTCCGGCACATACAAACTCTCCTGGCTGCCTCAGGGAACGAACCAGTGGATTCGGCGGATCGCGATGCGTCCCGATCTCACGGTCCGGACGCAAGAGACGACGCAGGTGAAGGACATTCCAGTGGCCCTGCGGACGATCAACTAGCTCGTCGATCGAGATCTCGGATTGACGGGGGTGTAGATCACCCCTCGCAGACAACCCAATGCCGGTCATCCTCGGGATGGACCTGCGGAGAAAGTCCCGCCCTGTTGACTTTTCTCGTCCGCGAGAATAGCATCAAATCTTATGAGCGATTATCATGGTTATTCACATTATTTTCCCGCAAAAGGTCCGATAACTGAGCTACTATTGCGTAAAGTCACCGACAGCACCTTGAGCCTCCGCAACAGACAGTCGCCTCTTCCAGCGTGCCCCCGGGAGCACGCTGGAACTGAAAAGTGGCAGAGCCTTCCCACCAATACTTTTCTTCAATCTAAGGAGTACGTGTGATGCGCATAAGAGTTCTTTTGGCAAGCCTGCTCGTACTGACGGTTTGCGGTTTAGCCGGTGCCCAGGACGCCAAGACAGGCTCCATCAAGGGTGAGATCACGGTCCGCGGAGTACGCAGCCCGGAAAACGTGCTGGTGTACGTCGAAAAAGTGCCCGGTGAGCACAAACCACCTTCCAAGCCTGCGAAGATAGACCAGATCAAAATGGCTTTTTCCCCTCGAGTCTTGCCGATCGTGAAAGGAACGACGGTTGAGTTTCACAACAACGATTCGCTTCTGCACAATGTGTTCTGGCTGAAGAGCAAGGACGGTTCATATCCGGGCAAGAATCTCGGGAGCTGGGGCAAGGGCGGAGTTAAGACGTTTAAGTTTGAAAAAGAGGGATCGGTAGTCCTGCTTTGCAACATCCACCCGGAGATGGAAGGCCATATCGTGGTCCTACAGAACCCGGCCTTCGCCGTGGTCGGCAAGGACGGCCTTTACGAGATCAAGGACGTACCTGCGGGTCAATACACGGTCAAGACATGGTACACCAAGCCAAGGAAGCTCAGATCCAAATCGGCCGAGGTGACCGTGAAGGCCGATGAGTCGGCAGAGTTGGATTTCTCGCTCAGCCGCCGGTAGGCATACGGCCGGGGTGACGGCTCCGGAGAAATCATTTCGCGTTAATCCGACGTTGCAGAGGGTGGTGCGCGGTGGCGTTATACAAAGTGCAAGCCGTGGACGGTTCCGAGTGGTTTCGGGACAACATCCCTTGCCAGTCGGCCTGCCCGGTGAGCACTGAGGCATATCGGTATGTAACCGCTCTGGCCCGGCGAGACATCGAATCGGCCTACACCGTCGCGCGGAGGCCGAATCCGTTTCCTTTTGTCTGTGGACGCGTATGTGGGCATCCGTGTGAGAAGGCGTGCCGGCGCGGCGAGATTGATGAGCCGATCTCCATCCGGGCACTGAAACGCACGGCGACCGATTTGCACGATCTTCGGCTCGGCCATGCGCCCGGCCTTGAGAAGCTCCCAGGGCGGAAGGACGCGGTGGCGATCATTGGGTCCGGTCCTGCCGGCATGAGTTGTGCCCATGACCTGGCCCGGCTGGGCTATCGCGCCACGGTATTCGAGGCCTCGCCACAATCTGGCGGGATGCTCACGCTCGGTATCCCCGAGTACCGTCTTCCGCACGAGATCGTTGGGCAGGAAATCGATGCGATCCTGGAACTCGGTGTCGAGCTGAAGTGCAATCAGGCATTGGGCCGGGATTTTTCGCTTTCGGACTTGAAGGACCAGGGGTTCCGAGCAGTCTTCCTGGCTGTCGGTGCTCATCGTGGAAGAGGCATGGACCTGGAAGGTTCGGACGCGGATGGTGTCATACAAGGGGTCGAGTTTTTGCTCAACGTCAGCCTTGGCTACCGCGTCTGGCTAGGCCATCGCGTGGTGGTCGTCGGCGCCGGAGATGTGGCTATGGATTCTGCCCGAACCGCTTTGCGGTTGCGAATGGGCAGTGCCTCGCATGATTCCGAACAATCGGAACAGTACCTTGCCATCGATGCTGCGGGAATTGCCTCACGCCTCGGAAGCAAAGAAGTTCACATCATATACCGCCGCAGCCGGCAAGAAATGCCGGCTCATGTCGCAGAAGTCTTCGAGGCCGAGAAAGAGGGAATACATTTCCAACTGCTGACTAATCCCGTAAAGATCGAAAAGGATGATCGCGGCAGACTGGTTGGGCTGTGGTGCCAGAAGATGAAACTTGGGGAACCGGATTCCAGTGGGCGCAGGAGGCCGGCGCCCATCGAGGGCTCGAATTACTTCATGGAGTGTGATAGTGTCCTGTTGGCCATAGGCCAGCAGCCGGACCTCGCCTTTCTCCGCGAGGAGGACGCAGTCGAGACGACATCCTACGGGACGATCCAAGTGGACCCGGAAACATTGGCGACCACCGCGCCGGGCATTTTCGCAGGTGGCGACTGTGCTTTTGGTCCCCGTCTGCTCATCGATGCCGAGGGTGATGCCCGCCGGGCGGCCCGGTCGATCCATCGCTATTTACAGGGCGACGTGAACTGGAAACAGCAGGTGCAGCTCCCGGTTGTCCCGCTTCGGGATCTGCGAGATTCTTACGACGCCACCCCGCGACAGGCCTGTCCCACCGTGGCGCTGGATCGACGGACGGGATTTAGCGAGGTGGAACTTCCCTACCCCATTGAACAAGCGGCCATTGAAGGAAACCGCTGCCTGCAATGCCACCACAATATCTTCCTCGACGGCGAGCGTTGTATCCTTTGCGGCGGGTGTGTGGACGTTTGTCCTTACCAGTGCATCGCCATGGTATCGGCCGCTCAGATTGACTGTAGCCCGGTTCTTAAAGACAATGCCGACGAAGGTTTCCCGGCGGAAGCCGCCGATTCTGGTGGAGGTGGGGGAGAAGGGTACGCGATGGTCCTGGACGAAACCCGTTGCATCCGATGTGGTTTGTGTGTTCGCCGCTGTCCGACGGATGCGATCGAGATGCGATGTTTCGAGATTCAAGGAGAGTGGGTGCATGGTTGAATTAGAATCCGGCGGCAGCCGCAACGAATGCCTCGTTTGCGAAACGCGAAACGGCCGGCGGGGCTTCCTCGCCCAAGCCTGCACGAGGCTTGGCGTTTCGGCCCTGTTGGTGAGCCTGGTGAGTTCGGTTTACGCGAACTTTCGATTCTTTTTTCCCAAGGTGCTCTACGAGCCGCCCTCACGGTTCAAGGCGGGCTTTCCCGACGTCTACCTGTCGGGCGTTAGTGATCGCCTGGTCAAGGACCACCAGGTGTGGATCATCCGGGAAGACGACAGACTTTACGCCCTGCTGGCCGTCTGCACGCATCTGGGGTGCTTGACCACTTTTTTCAAGAACGAGGGGCTCTTCAAGTGTCCCTGTCATGGGAGCAACTTCTCGTTGGAAGGCGATCCGGTAGCGGGTCCGGCACCGGTGCCGCTGCACCGCCTGGCGTTGTCGATGGGTGAAGATGGGCAGATCGTGGTGGACAAGGCCCGGCGGGAAAACCGCCCCGGCGAGCGAGACCAACAGCCCTATGTGCTTGAGGTATAAGCCATGCAGTGGAAACGGCTGAGCGAACAGATCAGGCAATCTCAGTTGTGGCGTTCGATCTTTCGTCACGGCCCGCCCGACACGCCGCGGACCCGCTCGCTGACGATCGTTAGCAACTTCTTCCTGCACCTGCATCCGGTTTCCCTGCCCAAGCATGCGTTGCGCTACAGCTATACCTGGGGTCTAGGGGGCATCTCGTTGCTGCTGTTCTTGATCCTCGTGATTACCGGCGTCTTGCTGATGTTCTACTACGTGCCGGACGTGAACCGCGCGTACAGCGACATGAAGGACCTGCGGTTTGCGGTCCCCTTTGGCGTCTTCTTGCGGAACATGCACCGCTGGTCGGCCCACGCCATGGTGATGACCGTAATCCTGCACATGATGCGCGTCTTTTACACCGGCTCATACCGCACCCCGAGGGAGTTTAACTGGGTGATCGGTGTGCTGCTGCTGGTGGTCACGCTCTTGTTGAGCTTCACGGGTTATCTGCTTCCTTGGGACCAATTGGCCTATTGGGCGATCACCGTGGGTACCAACATGGCCCGCGCGACTCCGTTTATCGGCCATACCGGTCCCTTTCACGAGTTGCTTGACGTGCGGGTCGACAACGACATCCGCTATGCGCTTTTGGGTGGCACGGTCGTCGGCCAGAACGCCTTGATTCGGTTCTACGTTCTTCATAACGTGGCACTGCCCGCCGTGATGAGCCTGTTGCTGGCGCTCCATTTCTGGCGGATCCGCAAAGACGGCGGCATCTCGCGCCCCGAGAGAGCATCGCCAAGTGCGGCCTCCGCGGTACAGGCCACTTTGTCCGCCGAGGAGCCCAGGGAACGGGAACCTTCTCCTCATCCTCGTTATCGACTACTGGCATACGTCAAGGGCGAGACTTACAGCGGCAAGCGAGATCTGGCCGAGGACGAGGTTCAGGTGTGGCCACACCTGGTATCGCGCGAGTTTGTGGCTGCCCTGGTGGTGATTGTCTTGCTTTGGATTGTCTCGATTGTCTTCAATGCGCCGTTAGAGGAGCAGGCAAATCCCTCGGTCACACCCAATCCGGCCAAAGCACCTTGGTATTTCGTGGGGTTGCAGGAGTTGCTGGTCTACTTCGACCCTTGGATCGCGGGGGTGATGATTCCAGGAATTCTGGTCTTCGGGTTGGCTGCCATCGCCTACGTGGACGTCAATCGCGAGGGTGTCGGGGAGTATGCCTTCGGGAAGCGGAAGTTTGCGGTTACCGTTTTCACGTTCGGGGTCATTTTCTGGTTTCTGCTGATCTTCATCGGACTGTTCATGCGCGGGCCGAGTTGGGCCTGGTACTGGCCCTGGGAGAATTGGACGATGCCGAAGGAGACCGTTTCCACGGCCCAAGACTTGCCTGCCCTCTGGGGCGGTCTCCTGCTGCTGGGCTATTTTGCCTGCGGCATGGTGCTGCCGGCAATCCTTCTCCCCAGGTTCCGCAAGGCACTAGGTCTTGCTCGCTACATCGTCACCATGACTCTGCTGTTGTTGATGATTGGCGTGCCGGCAAAGATCGTGTTGCGTTTGGCCTTCGACATCAAGTACGTGCTGGCCACTCCCTGGTTCAACATCTGAGAAGGGTGGTGAAATGGCGCTTAGGATTTTCTTTTGCATCGCCTCTTTGGGTATCCTGGTACTGTGCTTTGCCAACTACTGGGTGGAGTATACGCCCACGTGGAAAGAGCGGCAGAAAGACTACTATGCCTTGCTGGCCAAAAAGATCGAAGATCCTGTCAAGGCGGCAGAGGTCGGGAAAACCCGGCCGCAGTTTGTGCAGATTTACAACCAAGAGTTGGGGGTGGTCGACCGTTGTGTCATCTGCCATCTGGGCATGGAAAACGCACTGATGGACGGCGCGCCGAATCCCCACAAAGTCCACCCAGGCAACCTTCTGGCATCGCACCCTTACCAGCAGATTGGCTGTACGATCTGTCATCACGGGCAGGGACTGGCTACTACTCTGGAGGATGCTCACGGTCACGTCGCCCATTGGGACCGGCCGTTGCTTTCTGGCGATTTTGTCCAGGCCACCTGCACCAAGTGCCACTATGAGGACGAGGTGCCCGATGCGCCCGTGCTAACGCGCGGCAAGCGGCTGCTGCGTGAGTTGGGATGCATCGGGTGCCACCGGACTGGTCAACTGGTGGAGGAGGAAAGGGTAGGACCGCGACTGGCCGCGATTGGCAGCAAGGTCTCGCGAAAATGGCTCAACAAGTGGTTGGTCAACCCGAAAGGCTATCTACCCAACGGCAAGATGCCGCACTTTCGCCTCCGTCAGCCGGCTGCCAATGCGCTGGCGGCCTACCTGATGACCTTCGCAGACAAGGCCATCGATGCGACTGCGGATGAGGAAGGTGACTACGACGCCGGAGCGACGATCAATCGCAAGTTGCAGTGCATCGTCTGCCACAAGACCCGCGAGGACAGCCAAGGGAACCTCGTCGGTGGAGACATTGGCCCGAGCCTGTTGAAGATCGGCAATAAGGTCAACCGGCGTTGGTTTGTGACATTCTTGCAGGACCCCCACACCTTTTATCCGAATACCAAGATGCCCCGCTTCCATTTCAGCGGCCAGGAGACGCGGGATTTGGCCCAGTTTGCCATGGAGGAGTGGGTCGACTACGACCTCTTGGACGCGGAAGAGGAACAACCCGATTCGCCGCCGGACTCGCCGGAACTCATCGAGCAAGGCCAGCGGTTGTACGCCGAACTCGGCTGCGCCGGATGCCACGACCTGACGGATGAACCGACTGAACCGCCGGGCCCGGAATTGACGTTCATCGGCAGCAAGCCGGTGCATGACCTCGATTTCGGCGATGCGAAAGTGCCACACACACTTCCCGACTTCCTCTACACGAAGCTGAAGTCGTCCCAAGCGCTCAGCAGCGACTTCCGACTGCCACCGGGCAAGGATCCTGCGGCCGCCTTGTGGAAAAACTTGCAGCCGACGGCTTTGTTTTCCGGATCCATGCCGCTGCCGCAACGAGCAGGCCAACAGCGCCTCGCCTGGATCCTGGCAAAAGTCCAAGAGAAGATGGGCGAACCGCCGGACTCGGAACAAACTGTACAGGAGCAGGAGGATCAGGAATTCGAGGAAGAGGAGCCGAAAGAGGCGCAGCCGGAAATCCCGAAGCCGGCCTTTGTGGATCGTGACCTGACGCTGCCCGAGGGCTCCATCCAACAGCAGGCAACTTGGCTTGCGCAGGTTTTCAACGAAGCCGGCCTCCTGAACCCGCTGAAGATGCCCGATTTTCTGCTGGGCGACGAGGACGCCGAGGCCTTGACCATCGCGTTGATGAGTCTCAGTGCCGAGCGGATTGCGTCCAGGCGTTTTGAGGTGCCGAGGACGCGAAAGGTCTTCTTCAACCCCAAGGATGAGTTTGGACGGTTGGAACGGCGCTATCGCTGTCTTTCCTGCCACAGTATCCGGGGCTCGGGCGATCCGCTGGCCAGCGACCTCACGTTCGAAGGCAGCCGGGCCAACCGGCAGTGGTTGTACGAGTTCCTCAAGCGGCCGTACTCGATGCGGCGGACGATCACCATTGCTATGCCCAGCTTCAATTTCTCCGATGAGGAGGCCCGCTTCATGGCAGAGTATATGTCGCAGGTGTTTGTGGACACTCGGATCGGAGAGGACTGGAGACAGGGCCGCGGCCGTGCCGACATAGATCGCGGAAAGGCGCTGTTCGATGCCAAGGGGTGCATCGCTTGCCATCAACTCGACGAGAAAGGCGGCGACGTCGGCCCCAATCTCACCACCCAGGTGCCCGAGTTCCCCCACGGAACCTGGGTCGGTGACAAGCTCCGAGGCGAGTGGATCTACCAGTGGCTGAAGGATCCACATTCCCTGGTGCCGGGCGCCTTGGAGCCCAATCTGGCCTTGAGCGATCAGGAGGCGTTGGACCTGACCGCGTATTTGTTAAGTCTAAAGAATCCGGAGTTCCCCGCGGGGAATGGGCCTCCCGCCCTCTAGGAGACAACGAACGTGACCCGACATTGGATTGGCATTGCCCTGGCGGGCCTGATTTCCTGCGTCTTCGCCACCTCTTTTCCGGCCATGGCGTGGATCCGAGCCCAGCAAGGCCACAGCAAGCAGTACACGTCCGAGATCCAGAGCCTGGCGGTCCGCCGCGAACCGGCCGACCCGCTGGCCGACGCCTTGGCTCGGGGCGGCAAGATCTACCGACACTATTGCCGGATCTGCCACGGGGAAGAGGGCAAAGGCGATGGTTTCAACTCGTACAATATCGAGCCTCCTCCACGAAACCTGACAGACGACGACTTCTGGCAACAGACGACCGACGAACGTGCATACTACGCCGTTTCCCAAGGGGGAGGGTCCGTCGGGAAATCGGTCATGATGCCCGCTTGGGGACATACCCTGACCGACCGGCAGATCCGTGACGTGATTACTTTTGTTCGCGCCCTTGCCGGACAACCAACGGCTTTGGCCGCTCCAAGTTCTGCCCCCCATGGGAAGACACCTTGACCGCCGAGGATACCTGTCCCTTCTAATAATCCCGTCTTCCTTTGCTGTCAAGGACTTGCGCCATTTGCCCTTCCGCCCGCCATCAAGCTAGAATGGACGATTTCCACGGTGAACGAGGGCGCGAAAATGGGCATATTGACGGCACTGACGCTGTTTCTCCGCGCGATGCTCACTGCCAAGATCCATCTGGCCGTCGAAAACTTGGCCCTGCGACAGCAACTGGCGGTCTGCAACCAATCCATCAAACGCCCGAAGCTGCGGCCACGCGATCGCGTCTTTTGGGTATTGTTGTCGAGGTGTTGGCCGAACTGGCAAACCGCGCTGGCCATCGTCCAGCCGGAAACGGTTATCAGGTGGCACCAATAGGGCTTCAAGTTGTTCTGGCGATGGAAGTCGAAACGCGGGAAGCCTCGACGCCCGCCCATCGAACGCGAAATCCGCGACCTCATCCGACGGATGTCCCACGAGAACCCGACCTGGGGCGCGCCGCGGATCATATCCGAACTGGCCCTGCTGGGCCATGAAGTGGCCGAAGGAACCGTGGCCAAGTACATGGTCCGCAATAGGAAACCGCCCTCTCAAACATGGCGGACGTTTCTGGCCAACCACGTTCCTGAAATTGCTGCCTGCGACTTCTTCACCGTGCCCACGGTCACGTTTCGCGTTCTGTACGTCTTCATCGTGATACGCCACGACCGGCGAGAGATCGTTCACTTCAATATCACCACGAATCCTCATGCCGAATGGACTACCCAGCAGATTGTCCAGGCCTTCCCGTACGAAGAAGCACCGCGTCTCCTCATTCGCGATCGTGACGGCATCTACGGTGACTACTTCATCAATCGCGTCGAGGGCGTGGGCATTGAAGAAGTCCCCACCGCACCACGTTCGCCTTGGCAGAATCCGTATTGCGAAAGGGTGATCGGCTCAATACGTCGAGAGTGCTTGGATCACATGATCGCGTTGAACGAGCGGCATCTGCACCGCATCCTTACGAGTTACTTCGACCATTACCACAATTCCCGCTGCCACTTGTCCCTGGATCGCAACTCGCCGACGCCACGCAACGCGGAACCGCCGTCCGAAGGTGATGTCGTCGCCATCCCGCAAGTAGGCGGATTGCATCATCGGTACACGCGGCGTGCTGCGTGACGTTGCTCTACAGAGCTTCCATTGTCCCACTCCTTGCAACCTCTATGCGCCAAGGCCCAGAATCCGCGCTTTCTCGTCTCGTTCGAGCGGTTGCAGGACTCCTTTGTGACGGATCGCCTTGCCGGCTCCCCGCCCATCGGCTGGCATTTTCTCCTCGGATGAGTTTTTTGGGAAGGACAACCAGAGATCTGTGGCAAGTGGGCTAGGAGTGAGTGGGGGGCCGATGCCCACGAGCCGCGAGAAACGTGACGATCTTTTGAACCAGTTCGTCGAGCGACTTCTCCCCGTCTAAAACCAACTCCGCTGCACTGGACAAGCCACTTGTCACTTGGACTTCTGTTGGGTGAGATTCAGGATCGCAGGGCTCATCGGACATCTCGGGACTTCGCCGTCGAAGTCGCAACAAACGTGTTTCTTCCCCAACCGCCAAGAACAGCAGGAAAACCGGAGCAGGTGCCACTAACCGCCGAATAGTTTCAACCGCCTCCAAATGGCGAATGCCGTCCACGACGACTGATGTTCCTGGTTCCCAGTTCCCATGCTCAAGCACCGCTTTGCAGAAGCTTTCCCAGCCCTGACCAATAAGCTCAACGCCAATCTCCTGCAATGTCCGCCGAGAGTGATCCAGCCCTCGTGATTCTGCAACCTCCCGGACATAATCGCCAAAACTCGCTCGACTCCAAGACCATTCTCGTGCAATTCTCTCTGAAACAGTAGATTTGCCGCTTGCAATGCGACCGGCAATCGCAAGCACTACTCCCCCATTATTGGTTTCAGTCTGCATCTTTTCACTCATGGCATCTTGATCGATATGTTCAGCGAATGGAAGGTGGCCAAATTCGTGCCATTCTCTGGAAACACGTCACAACTCACCACACGACCGGCTCTATTGACTACGACCGAGAGGAACATCAACAACGTTTCGCCGCCTCTCCTCTGATGTGAAGCGACTCTCCAATTCGTCCATCCACGCATCGGCTACGAGTTCTTGATACTTCAATGCGTTCTTCCTCGCCTCGTTAAGTCGCTTGTTTACTGGGGAGAAAGCAACTATCCTAAGCGGGGCAACTCGGAGTGGCAGATATGTGTCGAGCGACTGAAGCGAATCAACGAATCTTCGGATGTCTTCCTTGATGCCGATGTGAGTGGGGGTCGTGAAGGTTACGTATCCGTACAAGTCAATTCCAGTTTCTAGCAGACGCCCTAGCAGTTCGAATTGTCGCTGAAAAAGTGGAGACGGTCTGCAAGTATTGAAGGCAAACGATTCGTCATTAAAACCTTTCAAGCAACATACGCGTCCGTAGTTCTTGTACGAAGCGATATAGTCGCGATCTTTATCAGTCAAATATCGCCAGAAGTAATCATTGCTGAGACTATCATCAGACCAGAGATAAGTGGTTTCCTCTAGCCCCCGCAGCCGCAATTCCGACATCATCCAAAGAACCCACTCGGGCACGATCTCAGGACTGCCGCCTGTGAGATCGATGAGGCTTGGCCGATCATCGTGGTCTAGATAAAGGTCAATCAAATCACCCGCCGAAAGCCAGCCAGAATAGTTGCCATTTGCGGAGACCAAGCTCGCAGGAACAAAACAGTACCAGCATCGCCAACTGCACGCAGCGATCTGAAAGACCTGCGCACGGATCATGTCCTGACTGGGTAGTCCCAATGCTCTGCAAGCGGGATCAATTGGCAACGGATCCAGGGGCCATTTCTCGCTCAAAACTCGCCGGAAGTGTCGGACTCGCCCAAACCCTTTACAGTTTGGTGGCACGGCCAAATCCTGCTCTTGCTCAGTTCCCTTGAAATTCGTAATCACTTGGGTGTAACCGGCGTTCCGCTGTGCCGTAAGGCGTTGTGGCATAGG
>CAYYOX010000047.1:0-10173 GCA_964473065.1 uncultured Planctomycetaceae bacterium
CCGTCGTCGTCGTAATCGGCGCAGACCATTCCCATTCCGCGTCCCCCGTGGGCCGCGATCCCCGATTCAACACTGACATCCGTGAAGGTTCCGTCGCCGTTGTTGCGAAACAGCGTATCGGGTTCGGCGCGGTGCATTATAGGATCGGGATAGATCGCAGCGCCCTTGGCGACGGGTGGGACGTGCTTCTCGTAGGAAAACTTGATGTAGTTGGCCACGTAGAGGTCCAGGTCGCCGTCGTTGTCCATGTCGAAGAAACAGGTCCCGGCGCCGACCTTGTTTCCGTCATCAACTCCGGCTTGCCGGGTAACGTCGGTGAACGTTCCGTCGCCGTTGTTTCGATACATCACGTTGGGGCCGTAGTTGTTCAGATAGAGGTCCGGGTCGCCGTCGTTGTCGTAGTCCCCCACAGCCACCCCCAACCCAAAGCCCTTATCTCCCACGCCGGCTTGGTCGGTCACGTCGGTGAACTTCCAGTCGCCGTCGTTTCGATAGAGGGCGTTCTGTGGTGGCGAACTGCTGACGGCGGTCCCTTTCAACGGCGCTCCATTGAGAAAGTAGATGTCGATATCCCCGTCCGCGTCGTAATCGAACAGGGCCAGCCCCGCGCTGACTGCTTCCATAAGATACCGTTTTTCATTGCTGCCGTCGGTGTGCCGGAAGGTGATGCCCGTTTGGTCGGTCACCTCGGTCAGCGTGATCGGGCTTTGGGCCGATGCCGTGGGAAGGCCGAAGGTGATTGAAAGGCCCCAGAGTAGCGCAGTGAGACAGAGGCGCAACCAATGGGGATTCAGCGTTAGGGGTCGAAGCGGACGGCCTCGCTGCGCGCTCCGCCCGGATTCGCAATGGATCTTCATTACGGGCCGACTCGGCAAGTGATTTGAAAAGACAAGCGAAAAGCTAGTAACTTACCTACCTTACTAAAGCTTTACGTCCCAGTCAACTAATTAACCCAACTAATATGCCCGAAAACCTGCATAATCTGCGCACCGGCAAACGGGGCGTGCCCGGCTGCCGGAGGCGGATTTGGCTTGGTCTTTACCCCCCATGGGAGGCGAGAAGCCGGTCGACGGCTTTGGTGACGAGGTCCCTGGCGCGGTCCGATTTCCGGCCTGTCTGCGGCGGCTCCAGTTCGTAGAGCCAATCGATATTCTCCGTCGGGCGGGGGGCGTCTTCTGCATCCTCCTTGGCCAGATCGGCAAAGAAGATGTCACGGTCGACGCGATCTTGCTTCGGAGTGACGCGTCTAGCTTTCGGGCCGTTGTCATCCGGCGCGGCCTTGGCCGGCAATAACGAAATCAGTTCCAACGCATCCAACGACGATGTCTGATGGTTTCTCGCGATCAGGGTGTCCAACGCGTTGACCCGACCGTCCCGGTCGAAGTCGTGAACCGTCTCGAGCGTGGCCGGATCGAAGAAGGGCCGCGGATTGCTACGCGTAGCCAGGATATCCAACGCGTCGACATGCGCATCACTCGCCGAATTACCCGTCTCGCCGATGGCATTGCCGAAGTAGAAGACTTTGTCCTGGGGCAACCCGGTGTCGAAGTTACCCAGCACGGTCACCTGCAACCACTGGTTACTGACGAGGTAGTCGGGCAAGGTGATCACGATCCGATCGGAATCGCCGGCGCCCTGTCCGGGCAAGACTTCGACCGAAGGCGTGACCGAAAGGGGAGCCCAGGAGGTCGGGTCGTCGTTGTTGCCGACGTGGAATTCGAAATCATCGGCCGAGGGGATCCCGGTCAACTGCTCGATATCGACCATCAGCCCGTTGATACCGCGAACGTAGTTGGTGTAGTTGGCGAAAGTGGCCGTCTGACCGGGCAACAAGGCCGTTTTGTCGGGCGCGATGGCGTCGTTGTCGGTGAAGCCTCTGGCCGGATCGTCCCATCGGGAGTTGTTGTAGAAGACATGTTGCCCGGCGACGTTTGCCGGAGCGGTCCAGCGGTTGCCGAAGTCGATGTCCGAGATCGTTTGGTTCACTCCTAGATCGACGACGTGGAACTCATCGAGGCTCAGCCCGGCGGTCCCGTAAACGTTCAGTTCCCACGAATCGAAGGTTCCCGTGTCGACATCCCAGAGATCGCGAACGCTAAGCGTCCAGTCGCCTTGCGCGGATTCACCCCAGTGCCGCGCGGAAGTGAAGGTCCAACCGAGGTATCCGTCGCCCGGGTCACCGTGCGACTCGGCCAAAATGGACTCGGTTCCCGAGGGCGAGGTCAGCACGATCTCCAAGTCGCCACGGTAGGTGTGCGTCAGGTCGAGGGTAACTTCCACCCATTCGATGTCGAAGTTTTCGGTGATGGCGATCGTGGAACTGATGCCGGTGGCATCGTTGTCGGGGATGGAGGCTCCGACCGCGATGGTTCCGGAGGTGGTGGAGAGTTCGGGCCCGACATTAGTCCAAGCGGCGGCCGCGCTGACGGCGGCCGCGGCGTCGATCGCCCCAAACCCGTACTTGTGGTTGACCAGATGCCCGGCGCCGTTGAAGGTCCAGTCGGCGTCGCCGGGGTGGTTATGGGCGGCCGTGTTGACGAGGATATGCTGAACGTCGCGCCAGGTCAGATTGGGATTGGCCTGAAGCATCAGCGCCACGACGCCGGCGACCACGGGAGTCGAGGCCGAGGTCCCGGCGAATCCGGACTCATAGTCGGTCGGGTCATAACCTTGCCCGCCTTGCAAGTCGGTGGTGGTCATGCCGGCGCCGCTACCCCCGCCATAGGCCGCGACGAGAATGGGAGCACCCGGTTCGCTGTAGTAGGCTTGCTGGCCGTCGTGGTCAAGCGCCGAGACGGCGATAGTGAATCGGGAGTTGGCGTATCCGTCGTAGTTGACGTTGTCGTTAGTAGTCAGGCCGTTCCCCGCGGCCCAGGTATAGATATTCCCCAATCCGCCGCGTCCGTTGAGTACGCCGTCCTGCAGGGCCGCCAGGGTCAACGGGCCGGGGCCTTCCAATCGCTGCGCGTCGTCGATCGGTCCCCAACTGTTACTATAGATGTCGATCTGCTGCGAAAGGTAGGCTAGCGCAGCCGCTTCGTCGGCATCCGTGGTCGCCGCACCCATCAACCGCAATCCGGCAAGGAAGGCGTCCGGCGCGACGCCGCTGACACCTAGGCCATTGAACCCTACCGCGCCGGCCAAACCGGCCACGGCCGTACCGTGGTTGTTCCCAACCGGGCCGGGCGCCGGATCGGGGTCGTTGTCGTTGAAGTCGTAGCTCAGGTCGGCCCGATAGTTGTCGGCCAGATCCGGGTGCGTGTGTTCCAAGCCGTCATCGACAATGCCGATCACCACACCGGTCCCCCGCACCGAATCCCACGCGTCGACGGCGTTGATATCGGCGCCCGGCAGACCGCCCGTCTGCCCCGTATTCTGAAGATGCCACTGATCGCCGAACAAGGAATCGTCGGGGATGGCACGTTTCGCCATAGTTCGGGCCAGCAACGGATAGAAACCGTCGATGGCTCGGGCGGCTTCGAGTTCCCGTAGCACTTCGGCCGGATTGGCGTCGGCGGGCATGTCCCAGATGAAGGTCCGGTCGATCAGGCCGGTGGCTTCGAACTGCCCTTTGCGAAGCATCGCCGGCAGGTCGCCGATACCCTGGCCGTTGGCCAGCCGAACGACCCAGCGTGTGGCTTCGGCCAACTCGCTCGCCTGGTAAGCCTTCAGTTGCGAAACACGTTCAAAGGCGTGCTTGATGCCGCCGTCCGGTGCTTTGGCGCCGGGGGCTGCCTGTGGCCCCGGCTGGGCAACCGGCTCGTCCGCCAGAGCCTTATTGGCGGCCGAAGGAGAGGTTTGCTCCCAGCCGGCCATCGCCACCTCGCCCACAATGTACTGTCCCGGAGGAAGATAATCGAAGGCGTAATTCCCGTCTTGGTCGGTGACCTCGAAAGGCTCGCCTTCGTCCCACAGTCCGTTGACGTTCTGGTCGAGATAGATCTTCCAGTCGGCCAGACCGGGCTCACCGCCGTCACGGATGCCGTTGCCGTCCAGGTCGTGGAACTTCATGCCGTGGATTTCGCCGGGGAACTCGATCCAGTTACCGAAGTTGATCTCGGTGGCCAGATCGTCTTGCGTCAACTCGACGGTCCAGGTTCCCGCCGCACCGTTCGGATTAGTTACGGCCTTCTCTTGACCAGCGGACACCGGCCCTGGGGAGATTTTCAGCGGTCCCGCGATCGCGAGGAATCTTCCCCAATCTTCGATATCCTTCGACGCCACGCCTTTGGCCGGCGGCGTGTACGAATCGGCCGCATCCAGGTTCACCTCGTAGCCCATGTCGGCCAACGAGGCGATGGTGATGCGGCTCAGCGGATTCTCACCCAAGTCGAGCCAACCGGTCATCAGCTCATCATCGAAAACGGTCTCCCGCCAATGGCTGTCTCGAGTTCCTTCGCCGCCTTGGTTTTCGACGGGGACGGAACTCTCGCTGAGACCGAACAGGTTATTGTACTCCAAGGTGGCGCCGGCGCCGAGAAACTGGGGATCGGAACCTCCTTCGTCGGAGATCAATCCCAAGTAGGGCCAAATGGTTCCCAGCCCGATGACATGGGCCATTTCATGGAGAATGACGGCTTCCAGCCGGCCGTTGTCTTCCATGGACTGCAAGTCGGCGGAGTCGAACTGCATGATCCCCAAGGTCGGCAGATAGGACCCGCTCCGAGCTTCGGTGGGGCCGGCCTGACCCAATATACCACCCACTCCGTCGATATCCGGAGCGCTGGCTTCGATCAGCAGGTCGTCGATCGGGATGCCGCCGGTCGTCACGTCGTCGGGCAAGTCGCCGACGATGATCTGCGACCATCGCCGCGCTGCTTCGGTAAAGATGGCGATTTGGCTCTCGGTGAACTCGCCGGGTGCGAAGTTGATGTCGATCTTGTACTCGGGTTCGACGGGGTAGGTCTGCTCCCAACCCGATTGCGTGACTTGGGACACGGTATAAGTACCCGGCAACAGCCCGGAAATCGTGTAATTCCCCTCCGCATCCGTAATCGCGTCCGGCTCCCCGTCGTCGAATCGCCCGTTTTCATTCAAATCGACGTAAATGTGCCAGCCAGGCAGACCGGGTTCTCCCGGGCCCCATTGCCCGGTGCCGTTAAGGTCCTTGAACGCGCTCCCTTGAATCTGGCTTCCGACGAAGAAACCCTCGACCTGGAACAAATTGCTTTGGCCACCGTGTCCGCTGCCGTCGTCTACACGAAGGTACACGTCGGACGCCTCTTGCAGGATCCTCACATCGCCGGTCCAAACGCCGTCGACAAAGTTTCCGCTTACGACCGGATCGATTAACACGTCGCCGGTGACCGTCAAACGGAGGTTGGGAATGCGGGTGCTCACGCTAGCTATCGGGTTGACGTCTCCCGACCAGTCCAGCGGATCGCCGAAGAGGCTATCCGACGCACTGTAGGTTGTCCGAGCTTGGCCCGTTTCCGTAAACCGCACGAAACCATAGTTCGAATAGCTGGAGTTATTGAAAGAGAAATCGACCATCAGGTTATCGACGCCGTTGTACTCGAAAGGCGTCTCGAACGAGAAGAGGTTCCAGCCGATCGAAGAAAGCGTCTCGTCGTTTTGGTAAACGGTCGTCCAACCCGTATCCTCGAACGCCGGCGAGAGGTAACCCTCCAGCGGCGTGTGCTTCATCCGAATCGACCAGTTATCGAGCGTTTGCCCGGGAAGCGAAACGACGTCGAGCGACAATCCGGTCAACACGTTCGAGCCACCCAATTCCTCGGCAACGTAAATCACCTGACTCCGACTGTCTTCGAAGAAGGTGTACAGCGGCCGATCCCAAGAACCGGTACCGCTGCCGATCTCCACGATTCCGCCCTGCCCGGTTCGCGCGTCAAGCTGAACGGGGTCCGTGAAATCGGTGACGTAGAACCCGTTGGCGTCGACCGCCGAGATTGTGACGGGGAAGGGGCCATACGGCGATTGAGGAGATGTGATCGGGTCGATGGCGAAGTGGTCCAGCGGCCCATGGACGACGTCGAAAACGTTACTCGTGGCAACGATTCCGGTGGCGCCTTCGGCCCGCAACATGACGTTGGTGTCGACAGCCTGCAGGGCGATTTGGCCGGCCCAGACGCCGTCGGTCATCACGATTCCGCCGGCCGGCGCCAAAGCCACGTCCAAGGAAGTGACTTGCCCGTCAACGACCGACACGCCCTCGATGGTCCGGCTGCCGTAACCCGGCGCCGAGAACGTCAAGTCGTACGTGCCCGGCAACAGCATCCGATAATAATCGCCGACATCCGCGTCGTTGAAGACCGGGTGGTCGTTGCCTTCGACCGTGACGGACCCGAACAGGGGCAAGCCGGTGGCGGCGTCGGTCATCACGCCCCAAACGCCCATGTGGACCGCTTCGAGGTACGACAGCATCGACTCCTGATTGTCGGCCCAGAACCCCGGCAACGTGCCCTCGGCAGGCCACTTCAAGGTGGACAACTCCACGGTCACTTCGTTGGCGCCGAGATACCGATAGTCCCAATCCTGCATTCCGCCGTTGATCGTGTACCACTCGGCCCCGTTGGTGATCCCGTTGGGGAATGTGGGGCTGCTGTACATCGGACCGTTGTCAGCGGAATACGTTTCGGCCAGATATTCGAACAGGGCATCGTCGGGAGTCGGTGAGTCGACCTCACCAAGCCCGTCGTTGTCGTAAGGATAGTTGACCACCAAGGCGCCGGTATGGAAATTGGCCGCCAGCGTGAAACTCTGCGACGCGCTCCATTGCATCACCGAAGCCACTTCGGCGGGAAGCCCCGCCGTATCCATTGCCGGCCCGTCCAAGATATTTCCGATCGGGTCGCTCGAACCCTCGGGGAACGATCGGTTCAGGTCCAGCCCGTCGGCGTTGGATCGCGAGCCGGCCTCCCATCCGTCCGGGTTCATCAGCGGAAGGATCCAGATCTCGGTTTCGTTGATCAGGCTGGTGATTCGCGGATCGACGCCATAGCCCCCCAGCAGGGCGTCGATCAAATACAAACTCATTTCCATGCCGACCGGCTCGTCTCCGTGCATCGTCGAGACGTATTTCACCTCGGGTTCGGCTTCTTCGATGGTCGGGTTGTCGCTAATCTTCACGGCCAAGAGATCGCGGCCTTGTACCGATTGGCCAATGGAAATCAGTTGCGAAATGCCGGGAAAGGCCGCCACATAGCCGGCTAGCTCGCCGACCAGTTCGTCGTACGTGTGATACGTTCCCAGCGTGGCCTTCGTCTCTGTGGAAACAAGCAGGTCGTTCGGGTTCAGGACAACCAGATTGGAGTCCCTATTGGAGTTCTTGCCCGGTAAGCTCGATTGGGCTGCCGGCACGATCTCGATCGGCAGTCCGCCCGAATCGCCTTCGGCGGAGAGCTCGACCAGTTCGCCAAAAACCTCGATCGTGTCGCCGTTGATGTCCTTGGCCGAAATCGTGGTCACGAAAGGCACGCCCGCCGTCTGTGGATCGCCGATCGGGTCGATCTCGAAATGATGGAACTCATCGTCCCCGACGTAGATCGATCCCTCGTCTGCGTACATTCCGGCCTCCGCCGTAATCCGGACCTCCTGTTTGCCGTCCTCGACGGCATCATCTTGCACGAGAAGATCGAACGTCGCGCTGATCGCTCCGGCCGGGATAGTGACGGTCGAGGGAACGCCCAATTCCGCCGGGACATCCGATTGCAGCGTGACTTGCAAGTCCGTGGGCAGCGTTCCGCCAAGGATCACCATGCCCGCGTCGACTAGAGTCCCTTGGCCTTCCCAAACCTGCGCAGGCAACTGCACGAGCAGGTAACCGTCGTTATCATCGACTGTGATTTCGCCAGTCGCTTGGGTCCAGCCCGCCACGTAAGCCGTAATCGTCGCCGAAGACGCGCCGTCGATTTGCCCGTCATCGACTACGCTCAGGTCGAACGGGGCGGACGTAGTGCCTGCGGGTATGGTAACGGTTGGCCCCGCGGTGGCCTCGGTCGTATCGCTTGAGAACAATTCGACCGTTATGTCCTCGTCCGGGACCGAATCGAGGGAAACCGTGCCTTGGCCGACCAGCACGCCATCGCCCTCGGTCGCGTTGGCCGGAACGACGATCGAAAGCACGGCCGTTTCATCGTCGTTGACCGCCAACAAGCCGTAGCCGTCGTCATAGTCCGGGGCCGAGGCGGTAATCGTGGGCCACCTCGTGCCGTCGAGGATCGCATCGTCCAGGATCGTCACGTCGAAGGTCGCCGAAGTCTGTCCGGCCGGGATGATCACGACCGAGGCAGGCAAGGTAACTTCCGAGGGATCGTCCGCTTGAATCTGGACCGACAGATCGGCCGCCACCGGGTCCTGCACGCTAATCGTGCCGTAGTCCGCCAGCAGGCCGTCTCCCTCGGTCGTCGAACCGCCGAAGGTAACCGACAACAAGCGAATTTCCTCCACGCTGAGCGTGAAATCCTTGGTTTCGATCTGTTGCGGCGTTCCGGCGTCTTGCAGGCGGAAGGTCAAATCGAACAGGCCCAGTTCACTCGGCGTGCCACTGAGCTGCCCGGTCGCCGCGTCGAACACTACGCCCTCGGGAAGCAGTGCCCGATAAGCGAATTGTGCCGAGGTGTTCTGGGCAATCGTGCTCGACCCGTCCAATGACGATAGCGTGTAGTCGACCCCATTACCGCTGGAGATGCCGATCGTGGGCGTTAGTCCGGCGTGCGACTGGCCGTAATTGAATTGAATTTCCCCGCTGCGATGCAGCACGGCTTCGAAATCTACGACCTCGGTCGTGTCGAGCGTTTCGCCGAGCCAGCGAACGGCCACGTAATCGGCCGTTTCGGTTACATAGATATCGCCGGAGGTTGTCACCAAGTCGTCCCATAGCGGTGCGATGCGGACGTTTTGGCTCAGCTCGGCCTCACTATTCGCATAGCCATCGACGGCGGAAGCGAAGTCGAGGAACCCGTTGCTCGATACGTTAACCGCGTTGTACTGCGTTTCATAGAACGGAAAACTCCAGGGCAAGGAAAGCGACCAAATCCCGTCGTCCGCTTGCCAGCCTTGCGGCGTGCCGCCGCCAAGGTATCCCGAGCCCGGATCGAACTCTTGATACTCGCCCGTGCCGACCAACGACCAGTCGTAAGGCAGCGTTCCGCCTTCGGCCTGAAGCGTTACATCATACGCGAGTCCCCCGTAAGCCGTCGGAAGTTCTGTGGCAGTCGTGATCTGAAGCCGGTCGACCACCGGCAGCGTGATCTGAAGGCTTGCCGTAGCCAACGCCGCGTCGGTCACTTCCACCGTAAACAGGGCCGTAGTCGACGCCGTGGGCGTTCCACTGATTACCCCGGTGGCCGGATCCAAGACCAAGTCATCGGGCAGCGCGCCGGCAACCACCGCCCAACTATACGGCTCACTTCCGCCGGAGGCCCAAAGCGTATACTCATACGCCTCGTCTTGGTAGGCCGCCGGGAGTTCCGCCGGAGAGCTGATCGCCAAGTCAAACCCTAGGAATTCCACCGTGGGATCGCCCATTATGTTGTACATCTCGAAGTACGACCGGGTTCTCGGAAGCACTCCAAAATGGTCCAAGTACAACTCCTTGGCCCGTATCCAAGCGTTCCCTACCGAGATCTGGCCTTCTTCGTAAACCGCCTGGAAGAGTCTCTTCTCGAGGATGTCGTCTTCCGTCCAGTAGCTGTCCACGCTGGCGCCGACCGCGGCCACCGCACCGGCGTTGGATGTCCGCAGCCAGGTCTCCATGAAGCTCTCCGGCTCGGTGTACTTTCCGGTGATGCAGGCGAAGCTCGACACGATCGGGTATTGGTCGGCGTTGGTCAGCCACCCAACGTTCAACTGCGAGAACACCGGCCCGTCGGCCCAACTGAATTCCGATCCGTGTCCCGAATAAACGCTCACCGCCCGCCCGGCGTTCAGTGCATCGCGGACGGACGCGGTTGTGGCCCCGTAGGTGGTTTCGTAGAGCTTGTCGCCGGTGTGCCCGGCGGGAGTCAGGTAGCTGTCGATAACCGCGTTGTGCGTCCTTTCAGTGATCGCGAAGTTGTCCACGCCGGCAAGGAACACGGAGGGCTTGGGCCAATCGCCCGCGGACGATGTCTCGTCGGTGATCGTCTTGTTCACAATTGCAGCCAACTTAGCTCAGTTTGCCACGCTGAACCTCGCTACGCGGATCACTGGATGTCAGTGGTCGTCGGCATA
>CAYYOX010000047.1:10183-16652 GCA_964473065.1 uncultured Planctomycetaceae bacterium
CGCACGGTGTCTGGTAGGTGCTCGTCTGGGCGCCCACCGCAGCCACCTGAGCCGTGTTGGCAACGCTGAACCGCCCCACGGGAATCTCGGGATACCAGTCGTCGCCGCCGTCCATCGTTCCGTAATACAGGTCGGTGGCCGGCGTGTCGGTTCCGCTGCCGACGAAATTCGGGATCCGATCGACGTCACCCACCAGCAGCACGGCGGAGGGACGAGTGAGCGGATCGGCGTATTGCGTGCGGATATAGTCCTGGATGTCCGTGTTGGTTGTCCCGGCCGTCGAGGTGTCGACCAGATCGACGTCGAATCCCATGTCCGTCTTGTGCGTAACATACGCACCCAGATCGCCCGCAAAATCGTCGTGCGCGACGACCAACAGCCGTTGCCCCGACTTGGTCTCGCCCCGACTAGCCGAGTAGTTCAACGCCACGTCGGCAAGCCGAACGTCGCTGGTCGACGGCAGGTCCGACTTCACGGCCTGGCCGCCCTGGAAGCGAACCTCAAACGACAGCGTATCGTAGACGACCAGCTCCTGCTGGACCGGATTGTACGAAATGGGAGCAAATTCCAACATCACCAACCGCTTGCCGTCCAACTGGCCCAACTCGATCGCGCGAATCTCCGGCTCGAACACCAAGGCATCCGTCTGGTAAACGGCACTATCATAATCGGTCGAGGCCGCCTTCAAAGCGCCGGGAAGTTTCGCTACGGAGTCTTGCAACGGGGCCAAGGCATAGTCCAAACCCACGTCGATCATCGAAAGATAACGAGGCTGCCCGTACATCTCGACCGACACGTCGGCGCCCTGCGGTACGACAATCGTTTCGCGAATGATCGGCAGTTGCGGCGATCCGACGTCACTGGTATAGCCGGCCTCGGGGATCGAAAGCCGAGTGAATCCCATATCGCCCAACGCCACCGGCTCGATCCACATGCCCGGCACCGTAAGCCGACCGGTCAGACCCTCGGTCGACACGTCGAACAATTCGATCTCGACCTCAGCGCCAAGATCGAGCCCGTCGCCGGCGTCCAAATCGAACCAAATCCCGTAATCTTCGACGTACGGTCCGACCGCCACGTCAAGCGATCCGATCACTTGCACCTCGGCCAGCGGTTCGGCGGGGAACTGAGGGATCCCGTGGGCATCATCGAACAATGTCGGCGAGATGCTCAAGAGGGTTCGCTCTTCGAGCGACTCCAGCGTGCCGAAGCGGCCTCGCCGTCCAGAAGGCGTGTGGCGTTGTTCCGTATGGCGACGCGTCATCGAGGCGATGCGATCCAGTGCTGCCCAAACAATCCTCATCGTGGTGTCTCCCTGCTCATGGCTAGCTTCTCTTAATTGTCTGCGATCCTCGTCCGCTCCCGGCAAGAGAAAAAAAGGAAGTCTCTTGCAGCGCAGACCGACCTCTTTGCGCCCACGAAAAGCTCCGTGTGCGTAACACGCGCTTTTCCGACTCCGACCCGGAAAACCGTCAAATCCGTCCGCCGGAGTCGTGAAAAGTGAGCAACAAGTGCCCTTAGGGCGAAATAAGCCGTAGCCTCATTCTAACCAGCAAAGCTTTCCCTGTCTATCAATAGGCACTCTTTTACCGGAATCCGCACCCAATCTCAGGTGGTAAAACAGCGGAATAGCCCCACTGGCTTATGTGACATTAGCCTAGACGGGTGTTTTGCGGCGTCTTCCGCCTGCTCAACGGCAACCGTCGGCGACATCTTCTTAGGGAGAAGCAAATCGACCGAATGCAACCGGTGCGACTGGTCGATACCAAGAAATGGCGGAAAACCGATTCCGCTTGCGCGGACAGAGAAGTGAGGCGAGCCATGGACGACGTACTTTTCAGCGAACAAGTCCAACAATGGGCCAATGATCTGTTGGTCTGGATTGGCTTTGGAACGCTGGTTGGGCTACTGGCCAAGGCGATTATGCCCGGCCGTGATCCGGGAGGAGCCATCGCCACCTTGGCCATGGGCATCGGCGGCACAGTGGTCGGCTGTGGAACGTTGACCTATTTCTGGGAAGGGCAACGGGTTACGCCCATCAGCCCGATCGGTTTCGCCGTGGCTATCGGCGGCGCCTTCATTCTGTTGTTCTTCTACCGATTACTGGGAGGATACTGGTTCGTCGAAGGCGACACGCCCGTGCGCCGCCGCATCCGACGCCCCTACTGGCGCCGCCGCCGTACCGCCTCTTACGTCGATGGCGACAGCGAATAGCCTCCACCCGCCAATCCTCGGCACCAATCCTCGGCACACCGGCCGTAACCCACATCCCCTAAGCTACCCCGTCGCTGCACGGCCGGGTACTCTATCGGGCTTCCTTCTCGGTTGCGGTCAACCGTCTGGCCCGAACTGCCGATTAAGAAGTCTAGGCAAGCCTTGCCGATTGCGCGGAATATGCGCCCAGCTTGAGGTCCTGTGAAAACAATGAATCGCACCGAAGCCCTTGCTCCAGATCCTGCTCCCTGGCCGAGTCTCCGTCTGTTATCGCTAGCGGTGCTTGCAGTGGCCGTCTTGGCCGTCGCCTGGCGGATCGTGCAGGCCTCGGCCGGAGTCGACCTGTTCTCCGACGATGCCTACTACTACACGGTCACGGCGCGGAACTTCGTCCAATCCGGCCGAATCACGTTCGACGGGTCCGCGTTGACCAACGGTTTCCACCCCTTGCTGTTTTGGATCGAGGCGGCCGGGTTCGCCCTGTTGGGAACCGACGCCTCGCCCCAGTCCCAATACCTCACACTGATGATCGCCGTTGCGGCCGTGTTTGTTCTGACCTTGGGCGCCTGTTTGTGGATAGCCCAAGCCAGGACGTCCTCCAAGGCGGATCTCGTGGTTCGGACGGCCCTGTTTCTGACCGTGTGCATCCTGCTGATACCACGTTTCAGCAAGCCGTTTCTCGGCGGCATGGAATCCATTTTGGTGTTGCCGCTGTTGTTGCTGGTCGGATGGCTGGCGTGGCGGCGGCGTTACGCTGTGGCGGGCATGGCCGCCCTGCTGCTGGTGATGGCCCGGCTCGATATGTTACCGTACGTCGTGTTCCCACTCGGGCTGGTCGTTGCATGGCGGGAACGATCTGAACTGCGCCGTGCCGCGCGGAGTGTGTTGTCGCTGTGCGCTGCGGCGGGCGCCGGTACGCTTGGGCTCATGGCGTGGCACTGGTCGTATTTCGGCCATCCGGCGCCCATCCACGGCGTGCTGAAGAGTTGCTTTCCGCGGATCAACTTCCAGTGGCATCAGGTGTTCGGCCGAGGCTATGGCGGGATGACGCTCTGGTTCGCTCTGCTTGCCGCCACGGTCGCGATCGGGCTGCTGATTCGACGCCGGCCGGAAGGTAACGACACTTCAGGTAACGACACTTCAGGCAACGAGGCTCGCGGAGCCGGCCTGACCGCCGCGCTGCTTTGCTTGATCCAACTGGCCGCATTCATGTTGTTTCAAAAATGGTCGAAACCGATCCCCGTCTGGTATCTCGGCCCAGCATTGCTGACCGGTTCGTTCGCCCTGGGCGTCGGCTTGCTCAGTCGGCTTGGCCCGCGTGGGTTACGGGCAATGACCATGGCGGCCGTACTGTTGGCCGTAACGATCAACGCGGCCTCGTATGCACGCGCCTGGCATCGCGGCGCGCCGCTTTGGGCCGCGCCGTCCGTCGTGCCCGCTTGTACGGCAGGCGACGCCGGCGAGCTGGTCGAGTTTATCAAGCGCCAACCGCCCGAGGAACTCTTCGCCGCCACCGACTGCGGCAAGCTGGCCTTTTGGAGCGGTCGACGCGTGGTCAACCTCGACGGGCTGGTCAACGATTTCGCCTACCAGAAGGCCTTGCGCGACGGTCGCTTGGCCGAGTACTTGGCCGGGCGGAACGTCAAATACCTGATTTTTCCCGCCTGGGATCGGCCCCTTGCCCAAGGTGCGTACGAACCGATGTACGAGCACCGCGTTGCGCCGGCGCTCTACTCGGGCGATTACGAGTCGGCCGAGTTTTACGTCTACTCCTACCAGCACATGACCTACTCCGACCGGGTCCCGCTGTCACTATCCGCCGAGGTCTGGCGCAGCGCGACGCTGCGCGACGGGCGAGCACTGTGCAAGACGGTCGTCTTCGATCTACCCAGAGCGCGGCGCGACGCCATGCGGGTCGAGAAAACCGCCCAGCGACGCTAGGGACTCGTAAAGGGGGTAGCACGGACACTTTGCCGGAAGACGCGCCGCCATCGAATAGTGCTTGTTCGGCAAATGTGTCCGTGTTGCGCAGCAACAAGAGGACCTGGGCGCCGTCAGCGATCCTCTTGTTGCTGCGCAACACGGACAGTTCTCCGAACAAGTTCACTCCAAGGGCAACGTCCTGAAGCGGAGAACTGTCCGTGCCACCCGCGTTTGCAGACCGCCCCCGATTTTCCTGAAAGTGCAAGCTTGGGGTTTGAACGGCCAGAAGGGCCTTGTCAAACGAATTGCTGTCCGACGCGGGCTCGATCGGGATGGACTGTCGCTTGGCGTTGCCACGTGGTCAAGATTCCTGCCCGATCAGCTGGCAGGTTTGGGTAACTCCAGCCTTTTGATCCTTGACAATATTCCGTTAACCTGCGTAGAATGAATGGACCATCCACGCTGCTTCCCCGCCCGAGGACACCGTTCGACGCCCTGCTATGAAAGACGAATTGCTTGCTCAACTTGGGCCTTACGGCCAGGAACACTTGCTGGCCTTTTGGGATCGGCTTGACGGGGCTGGGCGGGAGTCGTTGGCTCGGCAGATCGGGCAGCTTGATTTGGAGCTGATCGGGCGGTTGTATGAACACCGGGACGACCAGGGTAACATCCGCGAGTTGGCCGATCGGGCCGAGCCGCCGCCTGCCTTTCGGCTGGATGGGAAGGAGAATCGGTTTACCCCGGCCGAAGCGCGAGATCGGGCGAACGGGGCGCTCGCGGCCGGGAAGTTGGGCGTGATCCTGGTGGCTGGCGGGCAAGGGACCCGGTTGGGGTTCGACCATCCCAAGGGCATGTTTCCTATCGGGCCCGTTTCGCGACGGTCGCTGTTTCAGATCCATGTCGAGAAGATCCTTGCTGTCGGGCGACGCCATGGCGTGCGGATCCCCTTGTACCTGATGACCAGCCCGGCCACGCACGAGGAGACGGTCGCCTTCTTTGCCGAGCATGACCGGTTCGGGCTGCCCGAGGAGGATCTGACCGTCTTCTGCCAAGGCACCATGCCGGCCGTCGACGCGGCCGATGGGAAGGTGTTGCTCAGCGAGCCGGGCCAAATCGCGCTGAGCCCCGACGGGCATGGCGGGACCCTGGCCGCGTTGGACCGCAGCGGGGCACTCAAAGAAATCCAACAACGGGGGATCGAGCACCTGTTCTATTTCCAGGTCGACAACCCCATGGTCGATGTCTGCTCGGGGGAGTTGGTCGGCTACCACTTGCTGGCCGAAAGCCAGTTGACGACCCAGGTGGTCGGCAAGCAAGATCCGCTGGAGATGGTGGGCAATGTCGTGCAGGTCGACCTCCGGTTGCGGGTGATCGAGTATATTGACCTGTCCGATGACGTGGCCAAAAAACGCAACCCGGACGGCTCGTTGGCCATTTGGGCGGGCAGCATTGCCGTGCATGTGATGGACGTGGCCTTTCTGTCTGAGATGGTCGACTCGGCCGACGCGCTGCCGTTCCATATTGCTCGGAAGAAGGTGGCGTTCGTCGATGCGACAGGGCAGCGAATCGAGCCATCGGCGCCGAATGCGGTGAAGTTCGAGCGGTTCATCTTCGACCTGATCCCCTCGGCGGCCCGAGCGATCGTGGTCGAAGTGGACCCGGCCGAGGGTTTTGCTCCGTTGAAAAACGCACCGGGCGCCGAGCGGGATACGGCCGAGTGGGTTCGGGCCCAGATGGTGGCCCAGCACGGTCGCTGGCTGGCCGCGGCGGGCGTCGAGGTGGCCAAGGGCGTGGCGGTCGAGATTTGCCCGCTGCTGGCGCTGGATGCGGACGAGTTGGGGCGAAAAATGGCGCCCGGAACTCGGGTGACGGAAGCGACGTATTTCTGTTAAGATGCGTGCTCGTTGTGCATTGCAAAGCCGCAAGCGGCTGACTTCTGACACGAGACCCTACCATGCTTCATGCTGTGATTATGGCCGGTGGAACCGGCACGCGTTTTTGGCCCGAGAGCCGGGCGGAGCGTCCCAAGCAGTTGCTGACGATGCTCGGCGGGAAGACCATGCTTCGCGAGACGGTCGACCGCTTGGGCGATCTGGTTACGCCCGAGCGGCTGCTGATCGCCACGACGGCCGAGCTGGCGCCGAAGATTGCCGCCGAGCTTCCCGAGTTACCCGAGCAGGCCATGCTGGCCGAACCGTGCAAGCGAAACACGGCCCCGTGCATCGCCCTGGCGGCGCTTTGCATTTGCCGCACCGACCCCCAGGGCACGATGGCCGTGATGCCGGCCGACCACGTGATCTCGCCGGATGAACTGTTTCAAGAGACCGTCCAG
>CAYYOX010000047.1:16662-18617 GCA_964473065.1 uncultured Planctomycetaceae bacterium
GCCGCTACGTTGGTCGACCAACAACCCGAGCGGCTGGTTACGTTCGGCATCCGCCCGACCTATCCGGCCGAATCGTTCGGCTACATCGAACGGGGCGCGGCGTTGCCCAATTCAGACAGTACTTATCGAGTCGAACAATTTCGCGAGAAACCGGACGCGGAGACGGCGGCCCGATATGTGGCCTCTGGCGATTTCTACTGGAACGCCGGCATCTTCGTCTGGAAGGCCCAAACGATCCTCGATGCGCTGAAAAGGTTTCAGCCCGCGATGTACGAACACCTCGAGCGGATCGGCCAGGCCATCGGCAGGCCCGATTTCGACGAAGTTCTTGAGCGTGAGTTTTCGGCCATCAAGGGCATCTCGATCGACTATGCGGTGATGGAACGGGCCGAGGAAGTGCTGGTCGTCGAGGCCCCTTTCGATTGGGACGACCTGGGCAGTTGGCAGTCGTTGGCCCGACTGCGCGGCACGGACCAGCAGGGTAACACGATCGCCGCAAAACACCTGGGCGTGAATACCACCGGCACGATCGTCCGCGGCAGTAACGACCACCTGATCGTCACACTGGGTCTTGAAGACTGCATCGTTGTGCACACGCCGGACGCCACCTTGGTGGCCAACAAGCACGATGAGGAATCAATCCGCCGTGTGGTCGAGTTGCTTCAAGAGCAAGGTCGAACCGAGTATCTATAAACTGTGTTCAGCTCGAAGGCATCGCGACACCCGATCCGACCACCCGTTGCGGGACTCGCGATCGTGCCATGCTCCACCTCTGCTTTGCCGCTGGGCTGCGGGTCTCCGAACTGATCGGCCTCCGGCTCGATGACCTATTCGTTCGGCGGAAGGAACAACTCATCGGGCAAAGTCCGCTCGGCAGCGCGACCTAGTTCAAGTCGCGTTCGTCGTCGGCCGATCGCATGCCAGGGGCCGATCTCTTGAAGCTCCGGCATCAGGTCCAACAGTTGCCCGATCAATGTCTCGGCCATACGGCTGACGGTTCCCTTGCGACAACGCTCTGAGATGGTTCGAGCCGTCTTCATCAGCCGTACCAGTTGGGCACGCTGTTTGATGGGCTGCGACAACGCATCGCCCGGTTCTACCAACAGCTCGGTGACGGGCACGTCCAGCACCCCTTGCCATTGGTAAAGAACACTCAGCGGAATGTCGGTCGTGGAACTCTCCTGCCGTCGCACATCGGTCAGGGCGATCCCCAAACGCCGAGCGACCGTGCGCTGCGTAATCTGCTCTTGGCAACGCACCCGAGCCAGCCGATGCAACGGCCTTGGCGGCGACGAGGGGTCCGGTTTCGGTTGTGGCGGTCTCGCTATGACTTGATGGACGTGCGGACTGGCGATCGTGTGTGCGTGATGCATGGTTTCTCTCCTCCTGCGGTTTTGGATAAGTAACGAAAACTGTTCAGCAAAGGTACAGTGTTCAGCAAAGGTACAAGGCTCTCACCGTGACCCACATGGTCGCCAAGGTTCGCTTATGCCGGTGGGCCGCGCACAGCACCACGCCGTCGTGGCACCGGTACTGCCAGGTCTCCAAGGCTGCGTTCCCGGCCGGGCCGAAATGCTTCGCGATAACCTCCACCTCGCCGAAGACTCGGACCCAATCGGTGTACAAACAATTCAGCAACATGTGCCACGGGCGGTCCGAAATGGCGTCGTCCGTGGGTATCTCGATCCGGGCGCCCATGTCGCACAACGCCAGCACGAAATCCTTTCGGGTTCCGGGAAAGTCGGCGTGGTTGGTGGGAGTGCGCGATTGTGGATTTAGACTGACCATGGCGTTTCTCCTTGGGGGTTAAAGGCTTGTGGTTTCGTGATTTCCCTCTCGGGCTGCCCTTAACGCGAAAAACCGACCTCCGGTCCGCCAAATTTCCCGAAGCCCCCTCTGCGGAGTGGAAAAAGGGGACTGGCTCCGAGCACGAATAGATGCTAAACCCGCCGGAA
>CAYYOX010000048.1:0-2132 GCA_964473065.1 uncultured Planctomycetaceae bacterium
GCGACCTGCCGTTGCAATGCATGCAATGCATGCGTCGAGATCGAGGAAATCACCCTACTATGCACCGAATGCGACAGCAACGAGGTCATCATGGAGGGTGGCCGCGAGTTGCTGCTTCAAAGCATCGAGATCGAGGAATGAACCATGAAGATCGTCACCGCTGAAAAGATCTTCAAAGCCAACGACCAATTGGCCGAAGAGAACCGCACGAAGTTCAACGACGCCGGAGTGTTCTGTGTCAACGTGGTCGGCTCGCCCGGGGCGGGGAAAACTACGCTGCTCGAAGCCCTCATCACCGAGCTCAAAGGGGACGCCCGAGCGGCCGTGATCGAGGGCGATATCGCCGGATCGATCGACGCCGAACGGATCGAAAAGCTGGGCGTACCGGTCGTGCAAATCAACACTCAGGGCGCCTGCCACCTCGACGCGGCCATGATTGCCTCCGCCGCCGAAAACCTCGACGAGGAGGCGATCGACCTGCTCTTCATCGAGAACGTGGGTAATCTCGTGTGTACGGCCGGATTCGACCTGGGCGAACACCTGCGGATCATCGTCCTCAGTACGGCCGAGGGCGACGACAAGGCGGTCAAGTACCCGGCCATCTTCCAAGGCTCGGACGCCCTGGTTGTCACCAAGTGCGACATGATCGGCCAGACCAACTTCGACGTCGATCGCATCAAGGCCGACATGAAGCGTCTGGCGCCGGAGGGTTCGGTCTTCGAAGTTGCCGCCCTGACCGGCCAGAACGTTCCCGCGCTTGCCGGGTGGCTCGTCGGCGAGTGTGCGAAAGCCAAAACCGTCGCGTGAGAATGAAAGAGCATCGCAACCAGCCGACCACGCGTCGCCGACTCGCCGTCGCAGTGCGCGGAATCGTGCAAGGGGTCGGCTTTCGGCCGTTCGTCTACAATGCGGCCCGATCGCGCGGACTCGCCGGCTGGGTCGCCAACCAGATCGATACGGTGCGAATCGAGGTGCAGGGCGATTCGTCCCAACTCGACCCGTTTCTCGAAACGCTCCGCAACGATCTGCCGCCGCAAGCTTGCATCGATTCGATCGAGGTCGCCGACATCGCCTGCCAAGACGGGCCGTGCGACGAGTTTGAGATCCGCACCAGCGACGAGGGGACCGCTGCTCGGCCGACCATTCCGCCAGACTTGGCCACTTGCGAGGCATGTCTGGCCGAGATCCGCGATCCACAGCAACGACGTTACGGCTATCCGATGACCAACTGCACCAACTGCGGGCCGCGGTGGTCGATCATCGAGCGGCTGCCCTACGACCGGCCGCGGACATCGATGGCCCGGTTCGTCATGTGCGACGACTGCCAGGCGGAATACGACGACCCGACCGACCGGCGCTTCCATGCCCAACCGATCGCGTGCCCCCGCTGCGGACCGACGTTAAGCCTGCTCGATACGGGCGGCAAGGAAACGCACGCCGGTGACGAGGCGTTATCGGCCGCGGCCGAAGCGCTGCGATCCGGGCGAATCGTCGCGATCAAGGGCCTGGGCGGCTTTCAATTGCTGGTCGATGCGACCGACCCCGAAGCCGTGGATTTGCTGCGCCAACGCAAACGGCGGCCCGACAAACCGCTGGCCCTGATGTTCTCTTCGCTGGAGCAAGTTCGGCAACGATGCCACGTTTCCGACGAGGAAGCCCAAGTGCTAAGTTCGCATCAGGCCCCCATCTTGCTGCTACGCCGTCGGCAAGTCGAAACGGCAAGCGACGATCTGGCGGAAGGCGTGGCGCCTGCGAACCCGTACCTGGGCGTGATGTTGGCGTATTCCCCGTTGCAGCATCTACTCATGGACGAAGTGGATCGCCCGGTCGTTTGCACCAGCGGCAACCTCTCGGAAGAACCCATGGCGATCCGGACCGAAGACGCGATCAAGCGTTTGGGATCGATTGCCGACGTGCTCCTGACGCACAACCGTCCGATCGTTCGCCCCGTGGACGATTCGGTCGCACACATTGTTGAAGAGACGGGCAACTTTCAGATCTTGCGTCGCGCGCGAGGCTATGCTCCGTTGCCGATTGAACTCGGTTTCGCGGCGCCGACGATCTTGGCCACCGGGGGACATCTGAAAAACACGGTCGCCCTGAGCTTGGAGTCGGACCGCCCGCCGGTGATC
>CAYYOX010000048.1:2142-7047 GCA_964473065.1 uncultured Planctomycetaceae bacterium
GTGATACTCAGCCCGCACGTGGGTGACTTGGACGATCTGCTCAGCGTCGAGGTGCATCGCAAGGCGGTTGCCGATCTGATCGAGTTCTTCGATGCGGCGCCGCAGGCGGTGGCTTGCGATTTGCATCCGGACTACGCGTCGACCCGCCATGCGGAAACCTTGGCCGCCGAATGGGACGTGCCGTTGCTGCGCGTGCAACATCACCATGCCCATGTGGCGGCCTGCATGGCCGAAAACAATCTCGAAGGCCCCGTGCTCGGGCTCGCTTGGGACGGAACGGGCTACGGCCCCGACGGCACGGTTTGGGGCGGGGAAGCGTTGCTGTGCGTGCAGGGAAACTTCACCCGGGCGGCCCATCTGCGAACCTTCGCCCTGCCCGGCGGCGATCGAGCGGTGCGCGAGCCGCGACGTTCCGCATTGGGCCTGTTGTTCGAGTTCATGGGAGAAGAAGCGGCTGAATATGTGGATGCCGATTGGTTCAGCGAGTCGGAATTGGGGACGCTGTTGTCCCTGTTGAAACGCTCGATTCACTCGCCGCGGACCAGCAGCATGGGCCGACTGTTCGACGCGGTGGCCGCGTTGTGCGGGCTCTCCACCGCGATCAGCTTCGAGGGCCAGGCGGCCATGGCCCTGCAATTCGCCGCTGACCCCAGCGAAGAGACGGCCTACCCGTTACCCCTTTCCGATGGCGAGCCGGCCGTGGTCGATTGGGAGCCGATGGTCCGCAGCGTGCTGGCCGATCGAAAGGCCGGCGTGCCGATAGGACAAATCAGCGCCCGATTCCACAACGGGCTGGCCGAAATGAGCACGGCCGTCGCGCGGCGATGTGGCTGCAAGCAGGTCGTCCTCAGCGGCGGGTGTTTCCAGAACGCCCTGCTCGCGGCTCGGGTTCGAGCCAGGTTGCTCGATTCGGGCTTTCTCGTGTATACTCACCATCGCGTTCCGCCCGGCGACGGCGGAATTGCCCTGGGGCAGCTTTTCGTTGCCGCAAAAATCCAAGGAGCATCGCATGTGTCTGGGCATTCCCGGTAAGATCACTGAAGTCTACCGACAGAACGACCTGCCGATGGGGAAGGTCGAGTTCGGCGGGATCATCAAAGAGGTGTGCCTGGTCTACACGCCGGAGGCCCAGGTCGACGAGTATGTGCTGGTCCACGTGGGATTCGCCTTGAGCCAAATCGACGAATCCGAAGCCCAGGAGATCTTCTCCTACCTGGAAGAAATTGGCAACGCGCTAGCGGAGGACCCGCCGTCATGAAATACGTCGACGAATATCGCGATCCGCAAGCGGTCCGGCGTCTGGCCGAGGCGATTTGCCAGGCGACCACCCGGCCCTGGTGCATTATGGAGGTTTGCGGCGGCCAGACTCATGCGATCATCCGCTTCGCGATCGACAAGCTGCTGCCGCCGGAGATTACGTTGATCCACGGCCCGGGCTGCCCCGTGTGCGTTACGCCGATCGGAATCATCGACAAGGCGGTGGCCATCGCCTCGCGTCGGCATCAAGGCGGACCGGAAGTGATCTTCTGCACGTTCGGCGATATGATGCGGGTGCCCGGATCCAAGCACGATCTGTTTCAGGTCAAGTCGGCCGGGGGTGACGTGCGCGTGGTCTACTCGCCGATGGACGCCGTCGCCTTGGCCCAAAAGCATCCCGAGCGGCAGGTTGCCTTCTTTGCCGTAGGGTTCGAGACGACCGCTCCGGCCAACGCGATGGCCGTAGCCCAAGCGGCCCGGCTCGGGTTGAAGAACTTTTCGATCCTGACTTCCCACGGGCTGGGCCCGCCGGCAATTGGTGCCGTGCTCGTGTCGCCCTCGAATCGAGTTCAGGGTTTCCTGACCGCCGGACACGTTTGCACGATCACGGGAACGAACGAATATCGAGCGCTCGCCGAGCATTATCGCGTGCCGATCGTGGTCACCGGTTTCGAGCCGGTAGATATCCTGCAGGGCATCCTGATGTGCGTCAAGCAACTTGAATCGGACCGCCATGAGGTCGAGAACCAGTACTCCCGCAGTGTGCGAGCCGAGGGCAACCCGGCCGCGCTGAAACAGATCGAGGAGGTTTTTCAGCCCGTGTCACGGAGATGGCGGGGCATCGGCGAGATTCCGGCCAGCGGCCTGGAGCTGCGCGAAACGTACGCCGACTACGATGCGGCCCGACGGTTCGGCGTAACCGAGATCACGGCGGAAGAACCGGCTGAGTGCATCGCCGGCGAGATCCTCCAAGGGCACAAGAAGCCGCACGAATGCCCCGTTTTCGGCAAAACGTGCGACCCCGAGCACCCGCTGGGCGCGCCCATGGTCTCGGCCGAAGGGGCCTGCTCAGCCTATTACCGCTACCGGCGGCATGAAAGTGCATCTCTCGAATAGGATGTCGACTGATATTGACATATAATATGTATGTGGTATAAATTTATATGACCGTATAACGTTATGTAAATATCGGTGGACAAAGTGATGGAAACCAGCGTATTCAGAAATCCGTTCCGCCCAGGGGCTGGCCACGCACCCCCGTATATGGCTGGCCGGCAGGAGGAAACGCTGGAGTTCGAACGGTTGCTTCGGCAAGACGTTATCCTGGAGAACCTTGTCCTGACCGGTCTGCGCGGCGTCGGCAAGACGGTGCTGCTGGATACTTTCAAGCCCTTGGCTATTGGGCAGGGCTGGAAATGGGTGGGCGCCGATCTGTCGGAATCCGCCAGCATTACGGAAGAGCGTTTGGCGATACGGCTGATAACCGACTTGGCGGTGATTACCTCGACCATCGTTGTGGACAGCCAAGAGTTTACCGGGATGGGTTTCCGCCCGGAGACCCAACAGGTCGAGAAGACCCTCGACTTCCACACGATGTTCGACCTGTATCAGCATACGCCCGGTCTGGCCTCCGACCGGCTCAAGGCCGTGCTGGAACTTGTCTGGCGTTGCATGGGACAGTCGCAGAAGTCGCGGGGATTGATCTTTGCGTACGACGAGGCACAGAACCTATCGGACCACTCGGCCAAGGACGAGTATCCGCTATCGCTATTGCTGGACGTTTTCCAGTCGCTTCAGAAGAAGGAGATTCCTTTCCTGCTCGTCCTGACAGGATTACCCATCCTGTTTCCCAAACTGGTCGAAGCACGCACGTTTTCCGAACGGATGTTCCGCGTGGTGTTCCTCGACCGATTGGGCGAGAGTGACACTCGATATGCGATCATGAAACCCACGGAGATGACGCGGTGCCCGGTCCACTTTTCCGAAGATGTCATATCCCAGGTCTTCGAGTATTCCGGTGGTTACCCTTACTTCATACAGTTTATTTGTCGAGAAATCATCGATGTATTGCTCCAATCGCACGACGAGGGCAAGCAACAACCGGCCGTGCCGATAACGGGGATTATTCGCAAGCTTGACGACGATTTTTTCTCCGGTCGTTGGGCTCGGGCAACCGATCGACAACGCGAACTGCTCAGGGCGATTGCGCGTCTGGAAAACTGTGATCGCGAGTTTACCGTTCAGGAAATCGTAGAGAGTTCAAAACAAGTGTTGGACAAGCCCTTCGGCCCTAGCCAAGTGAGCCAGATGCTTGCGGCGCTCGGCAGTACGGGACTGGTTTATAAGAACCGGCATGGCAAGTACTCGTTCGCCGTACCGTTGTTGGGACGATTTATCCTTCGACAGCAGTAGAACAATGAGCCCCGTGTTGTTCGACGTTGCCTGGCACAGCGTCCAGATTCACGTTCTTTGGTAAACAGGAAACAATATCCGATGTCCGGTGATTTTAATGTGAGTTGTCCGCTCCCTTTGGGCGATCAGACCACGGTTCAGATGGCCCATGGGGGCGGCGGACGGCTGATGCAGCGGTTGATCGAGGGCATGTTTCTTCCCGCGTTTGCGTCCGAGGGAGAACAGGTCCCGCCGCACGACAGCGCGGTGTTCGAGCTCGACGGCGCTCGGCTGGCGTTTACGACCGACTCGTTCGTGGTCAGCCCGCTGTTCTTTCCCGGCGGCGATATCGGCAAGCTGGCCGTCTACGGCACCGTCAACGATCTGGCCATGGCCGGCGCCGTGCCGAAGTTTCTCAGCACGGGATTCATCCTGGAAGAGGGTATGGAGATGGCGACCCTCGAGCGGGTCGTTCGATCCATGCGCGAAGCGGCTCGGGAAGTGGGCGTGCAGATTGTTACCGGCGACACCAAGGTCGTCGACCGCGGCAAGGGCGACGAAATCTTCATCAATACGGCCGGGATCGGCCTGGTTGCTCCAGGGATCGACATCGCGCCGGGTTGGGTCAAGCCGGGCGACGCGATTCTCGTCAGCGGTGACCTGGGCCGCCATGGCATTGCCATTATGTCGGTCCGGGAAGGTTTGACCTTCGAAGGGGCTCTGGATAGCGATTGCGGGTCGCTGGCCGGATTGGTCGAGGCCCTGCTGAGCACGGGCGCCGATCTGCACTGCCTCCGCGACCTGACCCGCGGCGGGCTGGCGGCCGCGTTGAACGAAATCGCCGGGCAAGCTCGCGTGGGGATCGAACTGGAAGAGACGGCGATCCCGGTGGCCGAACCGGTGGCCGGCGCGTGCGAACTGCTGGGGCTGGATCCGCTCTACGTGGCCAACGAAGGGCGGCTGGTGGCCTTTGTTTCGGCCGAGGCGACCGACCATGTCATGAAGATCATGCAATCGCACCCGGCCAGTCCCCAGCCGACCGTAATCGGCCGGGTGACCGACGAACACGCAGGCCTTGTCGAGCTTCGCGGCCCGTTCGGCGGCGGCCGGATCATCGATCTGTTGACCGGCGAACAGATGCCGCGCATCTGCTGAACGGGGGCTTTGAAAGTCTACGATTATTTGTCGGTCTTGAAATGGCTGACCAGTTCGCGCAAGGCGCCGGCCTGGGCGCCGAGCTGTTCGCTGCTGGACGCC
>CAYYOX010000048.1:7147-18489 GCA_964473065.1 uncultured Planctomycetaceae bacterium
GACCAGTTCGCGCAAGGCGCCGGCCTGGGCGCCGAGCTGTTCGCTGCTGGACGCCTGCGTTGCGGTGGAGTCGGCGATTTCAGAAATCGTTACCACCGTGTCTTCGATGGCTTCGATGATCTCTTGGAATGACTTGCCGGTCTGTTCGCTCAGCAGGGCGCCTTCGGTGACCCGTTCCGTCGATTCGGTGATCAAGCGGGAAATCTCTCCGGCGGCCTGATTGGACCGCTCGGCCAGCTTTCGGACCTCGTCGGCAACCACGGCGAACCCCAGTCCATGTTCGCCGGCTCGGGCGGCCTCGATAGCCGCATTCAGAGCCAAGAGGTTCGTCTGGCCGGCGATCTCGGAGATTACCTGAATGATTTCGCCGATCTGCTCGGCGCTGGTTCGGATCAATTCCATGGCCTTAGTCGACTCGCTGACAACCGTACTGCCGCGTTCGGCTACCCCGATTCATTCTGGGAACGTTTAACTCTGCCCCACGCATGGTTGTAGAAGATTCACCCGCGAATTTTTTAACCAACCGCAGGTTACGTAAATACCACACGCAAGCACGTTTTTTCCACGGTGGCGAATTTGCATCCGCTCACCCGTATAATCCTCACAACCGACCCTGTAGTGGCAACGTTGCCTAGACGGGGGATCGCTTTGCCGTCTGCCGGGCGTTTTCTGCGCCGGGCGTGTATCCCTTTGGCCGATCATTTCGTCTATAAGGTTAGAGGCTGGAATGGGCCGGCCGGTATTCATGCGGAATTCGAAAAGGAGCACGAAAATGTCCGAAGCAAGCACGAAACCCGATGGCGGCGAAAATGCCCCCGAAACGACCGCCTGCTGTGGTCCCGAGATGGCGAAAATGATGCAAGAGTGTTCCTGTGCGTCGGCCATGAAAAGCCACCCGAAAACGGCACTGCTAGGCATGAGCATCGTTTTTCTGGCATTTCTGATCAGTCAAGTAGGCGGCATCCTCGGGATCATCGCCTTCTTCCGAACGTTCTGAGCCGGCGAACCGTGGAGTTTTTGTCAAGAGAGGTTGCCCTATCGGCCACCGAGAAGAAAAGGAAGACGACCATGGACAACCGAACCAAAGAGTTGATCGCTATTGGAGCGTCGATTGCCGCGAACTGCCAACCCTGCCTGGAGTACCATCTCGGCAAGGCGCGAGAAAACGGCGCTAACGAAAAAGAGATCAACGAAGCGATCGCCGTCGGCCGGATCGTACGAAAAGGAGCCGCGGGAAAGATGGATCGGTTCGCCTCCACGATCTTCCAAGAAACTGAGACCCCAAAACCTTCGGCCGCCACGGAAGAAGACCCCGGATGTCAGTTGACACCCGAAGCGAACTAAGAACTGGACTCTTGCGAAGTAGTCCCCTTTCCATCCGGGGGAGGGTTAGGGCGATTCACCGAGAAACATCTTTCTTGTGCCCTCTCAGGTGTGTGTTTTCGCGGATTTCATGGGAAAACCACAGGGGCATGGCGCTGCTGTGGCGGAATTCTCGTGTGATCAGAGGTAAACTATAGAGAGTTTGTGGGTGAAACCTTGGCGATACGGATGACTTTTCCGGAACCACGGTGTCGGTTATGCCGATTCGGTGGGCTGGAAAGAATAGGGGTGGATTTCCGGGGCCTGGCTGTCCGATAAGGAGTTTGGGTGTCTGTGGGCGCCTTACACGGCAAACGATCGCAGCGGCTGGACCGCCCGGCCGCCATGGACCTGTTCTATTAAGAGGGGTATTACAATGGGCAGAAGGATTTGGCTGTTGAAACACGTGCTCGCAGGTTTGGCCGTGGTGGGATTATGTATTCCCCAGGCTGCCTTGGCTGCCGCAGACTCGGACTCCGGGCGATCGGCCGTCGCCGACATCCAGCTTCACAAAGGCGGCATCCTGTTCGGAAAGGTCGTCAACCCTCAGAACGTGATCGTCGCCGGCGCCGAAGTCTCGCTTTACGGCGGGGATCGGGTATTAGCCAAAGCGAAGACCGACCAGCACGGCCAATTCGCGTTTCGCGGCCTAAGGCAGGGCGTCTACCATGTGGCGGCTGCCAATGGCGGTGGAGCCCTTCGGGTCTGGCCGCAAGAGGTCGCGCCGCCCGCGTCCCAGCCACAAGCCCTGATCGTCAGCGGGCAAGGGACCGTTCGAGGTCAAAGAGGCGGCGGGCGGTTCTTGCAGTTCATGTCCAACCCGTGGGTACTGGCCGCCATGATCGCCACAGCCATCGCCGTGCCGGTCGCCATCCACAATTCCAAGTCGCCCGCCAGTCCGTAAATCACCCTCACCCTAGCCCTCTCCCAAAGGGAGAGGGGACCAGCTGCTTACCGCAGCTTCGCGCCGTGCGCGCTTTGGCAGGCGGCCACGATTCGGTCGCGAATCTCGTCGGCCTGCTGATTGGTCATCGTGCCTTCGCGCGAGCGTAGCGCGAACGTCAATAGCAGACTCTTCTTGTCGGCCCCAAGACGTTCCGAATCGCGGTAGGTGTCGGCGTAGTTGAGATCCTCGAAGAACTCGCCGCAGTTGGCCCGCACGGTGGCGGCCACGTCCGACCAGCGAACCGACTCGTCGACCACCAGATTCAGATCCCGGGCGACCGCCGGGTAGGGCGGTTGCGGCACATGGCGCGGGATCAGGTTGGCCGCCTGGAAGAGCGGTCCCAGCTTCACCTCGGCCACCGTGGTCGGCTGCCGCAGCCCGAACTTCTTGAGTTGCTCGTCGCGAACCTGGCCCACGTAGCCGAGCACTTCGCCGTCAAGTTGCAGTTGGCAGGCCGCGCCCGGATCGAACAGTTCCTCGACAGCCTCGCCCGCTTGAAGCTCGATCTGCGGGCCGATCGTGGCCAGCACGCCGTCGATGGCGCCTTTGACGGCCAGGTAATCTTGGCCGCTGGTGATGCTCAGCATGAGCTCTTCTTGCGGCAGCTCTTTCTTGCCGAGCGGCAGATACACCCGCGCGATCTCGAACAACTCGATCACCGGGTTGGCCAAGGCCTCGTTGGTCCGCCGCACGGCCAATAGGCTGGGGATCAGGCTCGTGCGCAGCCGATCGGCGCCGCGCAACACGGCCACGTGGCTCTGTAACGACGGCTTGTCGGTCCAAGGGCTGAACGCCTCGGCTGTCGCCTGGTCGACCGCACTGAGCGTCATCGCCTCGTCGAACCCGAACGCGGTCAGCGCGTGACGAATTCTGTCCAGCACGCGGTCCTCGTGCGTGCGGGTCGAGGAGACCATCGGCACGCCGACGTCCTCGGGAATCTGGTCGTAACCGTGGATCCGCGCGACTTCCTCGACCAGATCGATCTCGCGGGTCAAATCGCGTCGCCAACTGGGCGGAATGACCTGGACGCTTTGGCCGTCGGCTTGTACTTCTTCGCCGCCCAACGCTTGCAAGATCTCGCGTACCCGATCGACCGGCACGTCGATGCCGAGGATCCGTTTCAGTTGCGACAGCCGCAGCGTGACCGGTTCGCGTCGCGGTCGCGCAGCGCCAATGTCGATCACACCTTGCGCCAATTCGCCGCCGGCCAGTTCGAGAATCAGTTCGGCACATCGTCGGCTGGCCCAATCGATGCCCTCGGGGTCGACGCTCCGCTCGAACCGATAGGAAGAATCGCTGTGCAAGTTCAACGCTCGGGCCGCGGTGCGAATCGCGACGGGGTCGAACTCGGCCGCCTCGATCAGGATGTCGGTCGTTGTCTCGGAGATTTCGGTCTGAGCCCCGCCCATCACGCCGCCGATGGCGACCGGGTCGCGCGAGTCGGCGATTACGCACATCTCGGGCCCCAGTTGGTAGTCGCGATGGTCGATGGCTTCAATTGTCTCGCCCGGCTTCGGACGCCGGACAATGATCTCGGCCCCTTGCAGCTTGGCGAAGTCGAACGTGTGCAACGGCTGGCCGCATTCCATCAACACGTAGTTGCTGATGTCGACCACGTTGTTGATCGCCGCGATGCCCAAGGTTTTCAACCGCCGCTGCATCCACTCGGGACTCGGGCCGATCTTCACACCGCGAACCACCCGGGCCGTGTAACGCGAGCAGAGGTCGGGACAATCGATTCGCACCTTGAGCAACTCATCGACCGGCGTTTTGCCCTCGGCAACCTTTGCCTCGGGGATCGTCAGCGGGACGTCCCAGAGCACGGCAACCTCGCGGGCCACGCCGATATGGCCCAAGCAATCGGGCCGATTGCTGGTCACTTCCAGATCGATCGCCGGGTCGCCATCGACCTGTTCGGTCCCCTCATGGTTCAGCCCGGCCATCATCAGCCGCTGCTCCAACTCCGCCAGCGGCATCGTCAGCGGCACGTACTGTTTCAACCAATCCCAAGATACAATCATAAAACAATCGCTCGCGACCTTAAACTGCCTACTGCATACTGCCTACTGCTCTAAAACTGATGCAAAAACCGCACGTCGTTCTTGTAAAACTCGCGAATATCATTGATCCCATGCCGACCCATGCAGATTCGCTCGACGCCCAGCCCGAAGGCCAACCCGGTCACCTCCTCGGGATCGTAGCCGACGGCCTGCAGCACGTTGGGGTCGACCATGCCGGCGCCGCCCATCTCCATCCAACCGCCGCGCCAACTCATGTCGACCTCGACGCTGGGCTCGGTGAACGGGAAAAACGACGGGCGGAAGCGAATGTGGATGTCGCCCTGCTCGAAAAAGCTTTCGGCAAACAGCCGCAAAACGCTCTTCAGGTCGGCCATGGTCACGTGCCGATCGACCAGCAGGCCTTCGATCTGGTGGAACATCGGATAGTGCGTGGCGTCGGCCGTGTCGGGCCGATAGACGCGACCCATCGAGATGATCCGCACGGGCGGTTTCGTCTGCTCCATCACGCGGATCTGGACCGTGCTGGTTTGGCTCCGCAAGAGCCGAGCCCCCGGGCCGTCGACCGTCTTTTCGGCCGTGGCGAGATAAAAGTTATCCAGCGGGTCGCGGGCCGGATGGGCGGGCGAGATGTTCAGGGCCTCGAAGTTGTGCCACTGGTCTTCCACCTCGGGTCCCTCGGCCACAGTGAACCCCAGTCGGCCCATGATGTCCTTCATGTCCGCGATCGTCTGCGTGATCGGGTGCAAATGGCCAAGCCGGGGTCGCGTGCCGGGGACGGTCGGATCGAACTGCAGGGTCTCTTCGGCAGGGCCTCCGCCGTCGGCCAACCGCTCGGTTGCCTGCTGGATGGCCGCTTCGATGCGCTTCTTCGTCTGGTTGAACTGCTTGCCGGCGATCGGCTTGTCGGCCTTGTCGACCTTGCCGAGCCCCTTTTGGACGGTCTTCAGTCGGCCGCTCTTGGCGCCGAGGAACTGGATGCGGGCTTCTTCCAGCGCAGCCTCATCGCCGGCCGCCTCGAAGGCCGCCGTGGCCTCTGCGACCAACTGATCGAGTTCCGCGAGGAATTCAGATACGCCCATGGAAAGACCGAAGTGAAAGGCAGGCCAAGTTGACTCGCAAGAGGCCTACGAGGCGGCCTTGACCAGTTCGACGACCTGATCGAAGGCTTCCGGGTCGCTGACAGCCATCTCGGAGAGCACCTTTCGGTTCAGTTCGATCTTGGCCTTACCCAGGCCGTGGATGAACTCGCTATAGCGGATGCCTCGCTGGCGAACGGCCGCGTTGATGCGGATGATCCACAGCTTGCGGAACTCGCGTTTTCTTACGCGGCGATCACGATAGGCGTAGGCCTCGGCCTTGATCAGCGTTTCCTTGACGGTTCGCAGCAGGGTTCCGCGACCGCCGCGATAGCCTTTGGCCTTGCGATAGAGGCGATTTTTCGACCGATTTCGGGCCGATCCCTTAATAGTTCTCATCTAAATCTTCCCTTTGACATCACTTCAGCGGAATCAAGGCCCTCCCGTTGCCCGACTTTTCGTCGATCCAGGAGCGTTTGCCTGCCCGTCCCGCGTTGTTCACTAATTAGATTGTTATTGTCGCGTTGGGCACCCTTGGGAAACCTTTCCGATTGGGAAAGATGTCCCACAGGGGCTAGTAGCCGTTGCCACAGAGAGCCTCGCGGATTCGCCGGGCGTCGGTTTCGTCGACCGAGGAGGTGCCGCGGAGGTCGCGTTTGCGTTTGTGGCTCATGAGGCTGGCCAGCTGGCTGGTCCCGCTTGGGCGGTGGCGGCCCTTTTTCTTGGCTGTCAGGCGAAACCGCTTCTTGGTCCCTTTATGCGTCTTTTGCTTGGGCATGATAGCTTACTTACTTTCTAGTGGCGATGGGCCGATGGAGAACATACAGACTCGTTATTATAAACCGATAGCCGCTGGGCAAAAGGGGGATCGGTCCGAAAAGGGGCAAATCCGCAATAAAACTATGAATAGACCCCGCTCACAGGGGGATAGCGGCTGGTTGGCCGCGGAAAAAATGCTGTGGAATCCACGGCGGGAGTGCCCAGGAGCTTTCGTTGTTCGGTGATTTAGTGTAATATGGGATTTGCGTGTGGTCCGACAAAAGTTGCTTGACAAGGACCGCCCGTTCGTGGTAAATTCCAGGCTTAGTTGGCACGTCAACTCTTTCCGAGAACAGGAGGGTGCGTTATGTACAAATCGAGGAGTCGTTTTCAGTCTTTGCCGCGCGACCGTCGTAAGGGTTTTACGCTGGTCGAGTTGCTGGTGGTGATTGCCATTATTGGCATTCTCATCGCCCTATTGTTGCCGGCCATCCAAATGGCGCGAGAGGCGGCCCGGCGCGCCAACTGCTTGAGCAATCTCAAGCAAATCGGCATAGCTCTGCTCGGCCACGAAGAGACCTACGGCTGCCTGCCTCCGGGCGTGCCGATCTGTTACAATCCGGCTGCGGCCTACAGAACCGGTGGAACCCAAATCGGGGCTACTTGCGTGGGGCCTTGTTGGACGGGTAATATCCTGGGCTTCCTGGAGGAGCGCGAGTTGTACAAGAACTTGACCAACTGTATGGAGGGAGAGCCCAGCGCGGTTGACGATTGCGAACACTGGGGTTATAACTTCCCGGGTGAGTCTTGGGAGTACGTTTCGAGGTCAGTCGGCCGGTGGACGCCCGACTGCTACATTTGCCCCAGTGCGGATCCGATGATTGAGCCGTTCCAAACTCAAGGGGTTCAACTGGAAGGCCTGTCGAAAGGGAATTATGCGGGTTGTTGGGGGGCTGGAACTTATGAGACTGGTTGCCCGATCAATCGAACTGGCAAGCATGACGCCGCCACCAAGAAGGACCGGCGCGGCATCTTTCAGGTCAACATGACCAAGAATTGGAAGAACGTCGGAGCCACGGGGATGCTTGGGGCCTTCAAGATGGGCAACACCGTGGGGACGAGGATCGCCGAAATCTCCGACGGAACGTCGCACACGATTATGACCAGTGAGGTCGTCGGTTACGATGAGCGGCACGATTTCCGCGGTGTCTGGGTGTCGCCCGCCATGGGGGCGACCAACTTCACGGCCCTGATGCCACCCAACGCCAGGAAGGAAGATACCTTTCCGGATTTCTATCCGGATGGCACAACTCGCTTTGGGGATATTCCGGGCTTCGACCGAATCTTCTCATGCCCTGACGACATACCGCAGACCGACCCGCTCTACTGTGAGGAACTCAGCGGCACGGGCGCCATGGACGCCACGGCGGCTGCCCGCAGTTCGCATACGGGCGGTGTCAACGCGATCATGGGCGACGGTTCGGGCCATTTCCTGGGCGACGATATCGACGCGGATGTGTACAAAGCCCTGGCCACCCGTGCCGGTAACGAACCGGCAATCGAAGTACCCTAGAGCGTGTTGCGTGATTCCGGGAAAGCTGGCCCGATTTGGGCACGGCCGACACGGCCGAAATACGATGCCTATAAAGCCGCGACCGTTGGTCGCGTCAGAATACCGCTTTACACAGCGTTTTCCTTGTCGTTGTTCGCGGCCAACGGTCGCGGCTTTAGCTGTTTGTGCTTCCACGGATCGATTCAAGAAGGAGTTCGAATCAATGGACAAACGAATTGTCATGAAATCATGGCTGCCTGTTGCAGCTTGCATGCTGGGGTTGTTGTCGATCATGGTCGTCGCTGGGTGCGACAGCGGCCCGTCGGGCGGTCCTGTCGACAGTGACCAGAGCAGAATCAACATGCTGCTCAGCTCGGTTGGCGGGGCAGCGTCCTCCGCGGCGCGAAAGCCCGAGGCTTTCGAGATGATGTTTGTCGCCGGCGCCGCTCCCGAGGAATCCGAAGCGGCGCGTTACGCGAAATGCGGCTTCTACTCGAAGGGCGCCAGCATCAGCGGCGACACGGCAACCGTCAAAGTGGAAGTCGAAACGGCGGAAGGCGAACTGGACGAATTCTTGGAGTGGACCCTCGTTCGAGAAGAAGGGTCGTGGAAGATCAAGGACGCGCCGCTTCCCGACAGCATCTAACGTGAATCGTGATCCGCGGGTCGCGGTCGAAATCAAAAACTGTTGAAACCGAAGCGCGCGATACCCATTTCGATGTCTTTGCCGACAGCAGTCCGATCCAACGGCATGGGTGCGCCCGCATCGCGTGGTAAGAGTAATGGGTGGATCGTCTCGCCGTGGTTCGATCTGTTGTTTGTTGCCAATTTGCTTTGGCCGTTGGCTTTTTTGCCCGGCTATATCTCGCCGTCGGGGCAGCCGTATATCCAGTTCTGGATGGCCTATTTCATCGCCACGCCGCACCGTTGGATGACCCTGCTGCTGGCCGCCTGTGATCCGGATCGACGCGGACGCCGGACATGGCTCTATGTGTTGCTGGCCGTGGCGACCGCAGTGATCCTCGCCGCCGTGCGATGGGGAACCGGCGGGTTTCAATGCTTGGCTCTGGTCTATAGCCTGGTGCTCAGTTGGCATTTCGCCACGCAACACGCGGGTATCCTGCGCATCTACTCACGAAAGTCGGGCGGCGGCAGGCGTTGGCTGGAGACTTGGCCCCCGCGTGTGTTTATCATGTATGCCTCGTTGCGGGTCTTTCCCGGTTTCGATGTGTTCTTGCAGACCGTCGGGCTGAACACGCACTGGGTCGACTTGGCCATGCCGGCGATTCCGGCCGTTTTGCTCTTGGTCGAAATGATCGACTTCTCGGCCCGGCGGATCCCCAAGCTGATTTATATGGCCAGTTTCTTCGGGTTATGGGGAGGCGTGCTTTGGGCGGCCCACACGCGCCGCGAGTCGCTCGGATTTGCCCTACTGGCCACTGTCACGCTGGTCCACTCGGTCGAGTATCTGGCCGTGGCCACCTACTACGCATGGCGCAGACAAACAATCGGCTCGGCCGGCTTGTTCCAACGCATGGCACGCAACTGGACGGCCGTATTCACCTGGTTCGTGCTCGGTTGCGGACTGCTCTACAGCTTCGGCGACCAGTATTTCGTGGAAGTCTGGTTCGCGGTCAACATTTGGGCTTCGTTCTTACACTGCGGCTACGACGGACTGATGTGGAAACTCCGCGACGGGGCAACCGCCAAGGTCCTCGGCGTCGAACTTCCCTCGACGACCACGGCCTGATCACCTTATGAATAACCTTCGACAGATCACCGCAAACGTTTCGCTATCGAGCCTGGCCGGCCCGGCGTTGGCGGCCGTGGTCTCGATGATCTCGCTCTGGATGGCGGCCGGCATCGAGCGCCAAACGCTCGGTCTGGCTGCCTCGCCGTTCGGATTGCATCGGATGATCGTGGTGCATGCGTTGGCTGCCTTGCCGCTATCTTGGGCCCTTGCCCGGGCCCTGTTGACAATGACGCCGGTGCTGAAGTCACGTTGGATGATGTTTGTCTGGGTGGTCGTGGGCGTGCTTGTCGTGTGCGCCACGATAGGTGGCGGCGGGTTCGTCGAGCACGGGTTGAACTCCGACCGGTCGGGCTATGCGGCTCGGTTGGCGGTCCGCGTTTTCTGGTGCCTCGTGTTGCAGACGCCCTGGTGCCTGGCGGCCCAAGCCGTAGCGAACGTTTCCCGGAAGCAGCCGCACTTGTTTGCGTTGGGCCATCTGTTGCTGATCGCCCTGGTCGTGGCCGTGGCCGTTCCCATCAGTTACGTGGAGGTCTTGCTCGATCAGCAGACGGCCAAGGCGATGACACTTTGGAAGGAGTTTCGCGTCGTCGAGGCGCAACGGGCCATGCAACGACTTTACGATCTGGGGAGCACGCGGAGTTTCGGCGCGACCCAGAAGCTCGGCGCCGCCGACTCGACCGGAGAAAAAGTCCGACCGGCCTTGGCTTTGGTTCAGTTGCAAAGCACCATCGAGTACCTTCAGGCCGAGGTGCAACGCCTGATGTCCGGCGAACCGACCGAGGCCCAGCGTATGTCGTTGGCCCGATACCTGGCCGCCCTGGACCGCGTTGAGGAGGCCAAGGAAGTCCTCGATCCGTTGGCCCGGCGCGATCCGGCCGCGGCGATTCGATTGGCCCAGCTCTTCCAGGCAGAGGGTGATACGGCCGCGGCCGAGCGTCGGCTTCAAAGGGGCTTGGAGTTGGCTCAGGCTGTCGAGACGGACCCACCGACCGAGGCGAACGTCAAGATTCAGGCCCAGTTGTACGACCTCTTGGCCCGAAGCGCCGGCGGGCGGGCCGATTATGACGCGGCCGAGCAGTATTGCCTCGAAGCGATCGAGCGGCTGCCGTCGCGCCGGGCCGATTTCCACTATCGGTTGGGCCGACATTATGAATACGTGGGCCGAGCGTTTCGGGCCGTCGAGCATCTCCAACTTGCCGCCGAACAGGACCCGCAGCAGTACGACCCGCCGCAAAGTGCCGCGGCGAAACTCTTCTCCAGCGGCACGCCGATCGGTCTGTTTCGCCCTGCGTCGTCGCGATATAAGAAGTGAGGGCCGCGCGGTGAGTCACTGGTCGTTGAAGCGACCAGCCCCTTTTACTCGAACGGGTTGTCGTCTTCGTCCTCCTCGGCGAGCGGGTCTTGTTCCTCTTCAGCCGGAGCGTCTTCGGCGGTGTCTTCGGCTGGTTCTTCCGGCGGTGCGGCGTGATGGTTCAGCGGCTCGGTCAGTTCGATTTCGTGCAGGCACTGCAAACGGCCCGTGTCGGACGCCAGATAAAGGCGATCCGAATCGGCGTTGATCAGCTTGATCGGCAGTTGTTCCGCCCGCAAGGTGTCGAGCCGAGCCCCCGAGGGCCGATCCAGAATCAGGATGTTTCCCAGCTTGTCGGTTGCGTAGATTCGTTTCTCGCTGGCGGAGATGAACTGTTTGACGTTCGGCGTCCACCACATTTCGCTGCCCGTCTTGGCTTCCAGGCAATACAATCCACCCAGTTGGGTCGCCACATAGACGTGATTTCCAACGACCACGGCCGGCTGCGAGACGGGCTCTCCCGTGGGGAATCGCCATAAGGACTCGCCGTTGTTTTCGCGCACGGCATGCACGTATCCGTTC